>SKIZ01000185.1 GCA_007116135.1 Burkholderiaceae bacterium | reverse complement strand
CTGGCTGCATGGCTTGGGTGCCGATGGTTATGACTTCGAGCCCCTGGTGCCGGCGCTGGAGATTTCACCGCAAACACCGACTCGCTTTATTTTTCCGCACGCGCCCGTGCGCCCGGTGACGGTCAACGGTGGCATGGCCATGCGCGCTTGGTACGACATTCTGACCCCAGCGCTGGTGCGCGCTGAGGATGCCGAAGGGATTTTGGCGTCCGAGCAAATGATTGCCGCACTCATTGCCCAACAAAACGCACGCGGCATCCCGAGCGATCGAATCGTCTTGGCTGGCTTTTCCCAGGGGTGTGCGATGACCTTGCACACGGGCTTGCGTTACCCCGACAAGCTCGCTGGCCTCATTGGCTTATCGGGCTACCTGCCGTTAGCCGATCAAGCGGTTGCCCACTGGCAAGCGGCCAACCGGGACACGCCTATCTTTTTAGCCCACGGCACGCAGGATCCGATTGTCACGCTCGATCGCGGTCAAAGCACCGAACGCTTGCTTGCTGCGCACAGCTACGCAGTTCAATGGCACACCTACCCGATGCCGCACAGCGTCTGCCCTGAAGAAGTGTTTGATATCGCCCAGTTCCTAAAGCGCGTCCTGCGCGCCTGAGGCCAGGCTCATCCAGAGCCTGCGCATCGTATCGTCGTCAGGATCAGGGTCATTGGTCATGCCCAGGCTCATCATCAGCCCAAGCATGGGCCGGTTGTTCGACAACACCAAGCCCTCGATGTAGGTCAACCCTTGTTGGCGTGCGACCTCGATTAATCGGGTCATCAAGCGTCGCCCCAAACCATGGCCCTGCCATTGATCGGCAATCACCAGCGCGTACTCAGCGCCTTGGCCATCGGGGTTGCGTAGATAGTGCGCCAACCCGATGATGGTCTCTTGGGGCGCGCCACCATCACCTGGCACGGTGGTTGTCGCTACCAAGGCCAACTCACGGTGATAGTCCACATGGGTGTAGCGCGACAACATGTGCGGTGTCAGTTCACGCATCATTGAGACAAAGCGCATGTAACGCGCCTCTTGCGACAGCCCACGCACAAACGCTTGCAGTAACTGGGCATCATCGGGTCGTATCGGGCGCAGGACCCCGGCGCAGCCGTTGGCAAGTGGTAGCGGCTGCGCCAGGCGACGCGGATAAGGATGCACCGCCATATGGGTGTAGCCACTGAGCGCCGGATCAAGGTCCGAGGTTTCAGTGGTGATGCAAATCTCAAGCTCGCCAGCCATTAACACCTGGCCGCGCACCACGATCGGGTCAATACGCAGGCTAACCACCGCCGGGCACTCACTGACCAAGTCCGAGATCAACTCCAGTGTGCCCAGAATCTGGTCAAACACCGGTTGCGGATAAAAACCCGGGTCAAGCTTTCGCCAGAACTCACTGCGCTTGACCATGCGCCGCGCCAAAAAGTAGTTCAAAGGCGCCAGGTCGGCACCGGCTTGGCCGGGTGCAAACTGGCCAAGCATCGCACCACCACCAAAACGAATCACCGGCCCAAAGCGCGCATCGCGCTCAACCCAGATGGCAGCCGGATAGTCCTGCATCGAACAAGGCTTGATGCTGGGCTTATCCAGACTCACAAGCGGGACATGGAAGTCACCCAATAGGGCCCAGGCCTCATCGGTTCTGAGCCGCTCTTGCCCTAAGGCCTGCGCACGTGCCAGCCGTTGGCGTGCCTGCTCAATTAACGGTTTGCCATGCTCGGGCTCGACGGGCTGGATTTGCAAAAGCAGTTGCTGGTTATAGTGGTAGGCCGCCAAGATCCCGAAGGCATTGGCCGCAGACTCAGGCGTGCGAAACGCTGAGGTGCCGGCTTGATCTAGTTGGCGGCGTATCGGTCGCATGCCAGCATCGCCCATCAAACAACTAACGACAGGCTTGGCAGCTTTCGCTGCGATCTGCGCCAAGGCGCTGGCCACCTCATTGAAGTCCGAGCGCGAATCCGGGGCTAACACCACCAAAACGCCATCGACATCGGCATCTTCAATCAGTTGGGCTAATACCTCGCGCACCAATTCACCGGTCAGCGGCTGGTGCGTGACCACCGGGTTGTCAATCAGCGAGCCCGGCTCAAACAACTTGTTTAAACGCCGGCGTGTGAGCGCGCCAAGCGGTGCTGGCATGATCGGGCCGTCACTAGCGGCCATGTCCATGGCCAATTGCGCAGGCGCTTGGCCGTTAGAGAACACCGCCACGCGCCGACCCCTGGGGCGCCGGCTGTAACTAAATACTTTAAGCGCCGAAAAGAGTTGTATGAAGTAGCGCACCCGCACGGCGCCGGCTCGGCGTAACGCCGCATCAAAGGCCAGATCGGCTTGACGCGACTCGTCAAAAATCCCTGCCTTTAAAACCACCACGGGCTTGACGCTGGCAGCCGCACGCAAGGCACTCATGAACTCACGGCCCGAACCGATGTCTTCGAGATACAAGGCGATACTGTCGGTGCGCGGGTCACTAGCGAGGTAGTCAAGCACTTGGGCCAAGCTCGTGACGTTTTCTTGACCCAAAGCGATGGCCGCAGAAAAACCGATACGTACATCATCAGCCCAATCGAGCACGGCGGCCATGATGGTGCGCGATTGCGCCACCAGCGCTGCGCGCCCGGCATGCGCGAGCAATTGATGCTGACTGAGGTTCAAACCCAGATGTGGCCGTTGCAGACCAAACGAAAACGGCCCAAGCAGCGCACAGCCGTGCGCATGAGCCCAGTCCAAGCAAAGCGCTCTGGTGCGATCAGGGTTTGGATCGATCACATCGTGGGCCATCACAATGAGTGCACGTGGCCGCCAGCGCTCAATCGAGCGCAGCACGTCGGCGAGCAACAAGGCCGGCATGCACACCAGCGCCAAATCAATTCGCTCATCAAGAGCCACCCCAGCGAGCGAGGCTGGCCAAACCGGTAACTGGCCCGCTTGGGCATCCAGGATCGTTGTGCGCGCGCGCAACCCAGCGGGCAATGACTGCGCCACTGGCAGTGCGCGGTCAGTCACAACAACGAGGTTGCGTGGCTGAAATAACGGATCAAGTGCGTGGCGAAACATCTCAATCTGCACCTAAAATGCGAGTTAGGCAACCACATGGCTACTTCACCATGTTGACTCCCATATTAACCACTGAACACTTAAAGCCCACCACCTCATGACTGCAGCCACCAACGCCCGCCCCATTCGCACCCGTTTTGCGCCATCACCAACCGGGTTCCTGCATTTGGGTGGGGCACGCACGGCTCTATATTGCTGGGCCTTTGCCCGTCACTTTGGTGGTGACTTTATCTTGCGTGTGGAAGACACCGACGTGGCTCGATCGACGCCCGAGGCGGTTCAAGCCATTCTTGATGGCATGCAGTGGCTTGGCCTTGAACCCGATGAGGGCCCGTTCTATCAGATGCAACGCATGGATCGCTATCGCGAAGTCATCGAACAATTGCTAGCCAGTGGCCACGCCTACCACTGCTACAGCTCGCCCGAAGAAGTCCAGGCCATGCGCGAGGCCGCGATGGCACGCGGTGCCAAGCCCCGTTACGACGGCACCTGGCGCCCAGAGGACGGCAAACCCTTGCCACCGGTACCCACCGATCGCAAGCCGGTGGTTCGGTTTCGCAATCCCGAACTCGGCGTGACCAGTTGGAACGATCTGGTCAAAGGCGTCATTAGCGTTCGCAATGACGAGCTCGATGACCTCGTCATTGCGCGCACCGATGGCACCCCGACCTACAACTTCTGCGTGGTCGTCGACGACTGGGACATGCAGATTAGCCATGTGCTGCGCGGTGACGACCATGTCAACAACACGCCGCGCCAGATCAACATCCTGCAGGCTTTGGGCGCCGACATTCCGGCTTACGGGCACCTGCCAATGATCTTGGGGCCCGATGGGCAAAAACTCTCCAAACGCCATGGCGCTGTCAGCGTGATGATGTATGAGCAGGCCGGCTACCTGCCCGAGGCGATGATTAACTATCTGGCGCGCCTGGGCTGGAGCCATGCTGATGATGAAATCTTCAGCCGTCAAGACCTGGTGCAATGGTTTGATGGCCAAAGCCTGTCGCGCTCGCCCGCGCAGTGGGACCCGAAAAAGCTCAATTGGGTCAACGCCCACTACATTAAGCAAGCAGATAACGAGTGGCTCGCGATCGACATCGCCAAGCGGCTCAGCGGCCTGGGTGCCGACCCAGAGGCGGTTGACTTGGCGCGCGCGATCGGTTTGTTCAAAGAGCGCTGCGAAACACTTCAAGACCTGGCAAAAGCTTGCCTGCTCTTTTGCGGGCCAACGCCGCAACCCGAGCCCGAACTGGTGGAAAAACACATCACCGAAGCGGCGCGCCAAGCCGTGCAAACTTTTTGGGCGGGCAGCCACTCCATTGAATGGCGCGCCGACGAAATCAGTCAGCTTATTAAGACGACACTGGCGGCGCATCATCTAAAAATGCCACAACTGGCCATCCCTTTGCGACTGATCGTGGCAGGAACCCCACAAACGCCCGCCATCGATGCGGTGCTCGAATTAATGGGCCACGAGCGTGTAGGCCAGAGACTACGGGCATTCGGGCTTGTGACTTAAGCTTACATTAGGGAATACCCGCGTAAATTATGCGGGTACCTAAGGTTGTTCGCCCGCGCCATAGACACTAGAATTTGTGTATGAATTTGTGAAACACACAAGATGTAGTGTTTCCGCCCTCGTTAATGCACGGATCGTTTCGTGTCATTTTTCGCTTACACAGGCTGCGCGACACGCGCGCAGCCGTGCCTTTTGCAGGAGTCCACATGCAAGTCGTCAACCCATCCCCAACTGCTGAATCGGTTGCAAACGCGCCTTTAGGCGCCACCGGCGCACCGGCGCAGCCCACCCCACAAAGCCCTTGGGCACACTACAGCATCATTCGCCGCAATGGCGCAGTGGTCGGTTTTGAGCCGAGCAAGATCGCCATTGCGCTGACCAAAGCGTTTCTCGCAGTCAACGGCGGCCAAGGCGCGGCCTCGGCGCGCGTGCGCGAGCTTGTCGAAGAGCTGACCCATCAGGCGGTCAATGCGCTAGTGCGCAGCCGCCCCAATGGCGGCACCTTCCACATTGAAGACGTACAAGACGCCGTTGAATTGGCACTGATGCGCTCGGGCGAACATGACGTCGCACGTGCCTATGTGTTGTATCGCGAGCGCCGCGCCCAGGAACGCGCCAAATCCGGTGCGCCGGTGCAAGCACCAGCCGAATCAACGATCAATGTCACCGATAACGGTGTGACCAAGCCACTGGACATGGCAAAGCTCAAGGCCACCATTGAAGCGGCAGGCGAAGGCTTGGGTGAGTTTGTCGATACCGATTTGATCCTGAAAGAAACGCTCAAAAACCTCTACGAAGGCGTGCAGATCGAAGAGGTCTACAAGTCAGCCATCCTGGCCGCACGGGTTCAAGTTGAAAAAGATCCGGCATACAGCAAGGCAACTGCCCGGCTGTTATTGCATTCGATTCGCAAAGAAGTGCTCGGCGAAGAGGTTTCGCAAGAAGGCATGCAAACCGAATATGCGAACTACTTCCCCCGGTTTATCAAAAAGGGTGTCGAAGGTGGGCTATTGAACCCAGAGCTTGGGCGCTATGACCTCAAGCGCCTGGGCGCAGCCATTGATGCCAAGCGTGATCTGCAGTTTGAGTACCTCGGCCTGCAAACACTCTATGACCGCTACTTCCTGCATTTGAAAGGTCAGCGCATTGAGTTGCCCCAGGTGTTCTTTATGCGTGTTGCCATGGGTTTGGCCATTGCCGAGCTCGACCGCGAGAGCCGAGCCATTGAGTTTTATGAAATCCTCTCCAAATTCGACTTCATGAGCTCAACGCCTACGCTGTTTAACTCCGGCACCATGCATTCGCAGTTGTCGTCTTGCTACCTGACCACGGTTTCAGATGACCTCGACGGTATCTACGAAGCCATCAAAGAAAACGCGCTGTTGGCCAAGTACGCCGGCGGCTTGGGCAATGACTGGACACCGGTGCGCGCCATGCGCAGCCACATCAAAGGCACCAACGGCGAGAGCCAAGGCGTGGTGCCCTTTTTGAAAGTGGTCAACGACACCGCCGTGGCGGTCAATCAGGGTGGCAAGCGCAAGGGTGCGGTGTGCTGCTATCTGGAGACCTGGCACCTCGATATCGAGGAGTTTTTAGAGCTGCGCAAAAACACCGGCGATGAGCGCCGTCGCACACACGACATGAATAGCGCAAACTGGATTCCAGACCTCTTTATGAAGCGTGTCATGGAAGATGGTGAGTGGACGCTCTTTTCGCCATCGGATTGTCCTGACCTGCACGAAAAATTTGGCCAGGCTTTTGAGACGGCTTATCTGGGCTACGAAGACAAAGCCGCGCGCGGTGAACTGACGTTGTTTAAGAAGATTCCAGCACTGACCTTATGGCG
>SKIZ01000128.1 GCA_007116135.1 Burkholderiaceae bacterium | reverse complement strand
CAGTTCATGCAGCCCGATGCGCGTGCTGAGGAGGAATCGCAAATCGGGTTTTAACCCCAACGAGTGCGTGTCAGGCTATTGCAACACCCCGCTTGTGTAGTATCTTCTGAGACAATGCACCAGCGAGGTGCGGCCATTGAAGACGATCACTGCCATGCTAAGCCCGTTGAACTTTGTACCTGAGCCAACTGCGCTTGGGTCATTTCGCCAAGACGTTCGAGCATTTCTGGATCAGGAGCTCGCCGGCATGCCAGCGGCGCTTCGTGCACGCTCGTGGATGGGCACTGACATCGAATTTAGTCGCAAACTGGCCCAACGCGGCTGGCTTGGATTAACCATCCCTCAAACACACGCAGGCGCGGGGCTTGATTTCTTTGCCCGGTTTGTGCTGTCTGAGGAGTTGCTAGTCGCTGGCGCACCGGTGGCAGCCCATTGGATTGCAGATCGACAGAGTGCGCCGTTGATCATGCGCTATGGCACGCCGGCTCAGCAAGATTTTTATGTGCCGCGCATTTGTCGCGCCGAGGCTTTCTTTTGCATTGGGATGAGTGAACCGAACAGTGGTTCTGATTTGGCCAGCATCCGCACACGGGCGCAGCGCACAGACCGAGGCTGGGTTCTCAATGGCAGCAAGATTTGGACCACCAACGCGCACCATTGCCACTACATGATTGCTTTGGTCAGAACGAGCGGCCAATCGAGCGACCGGCACGAGGGGTTGTCGCAGTTGATTGTTGATTTATCCAAGCCCGGTGTGCGTATTCGGCCGATCACGGACTTAGCCGGTGATGCCCATTTCAATGAGGTTTTTTTCGATCAAGTCGAGCTTGATGAGGCGGCCTTGATTGGTCAAGAGGGCCAAGGCTGGGAGCAGTGCACCGCTGAATTGGCGTTTGAGCGCAGCGGCCCAGAGCGCATCTACTCCAGCATGGCGCTGTTGCAGGGTTGGGCGCGAGCGCTTAAGACGCAAGACTGCCAAGACCGAGAGGCCTTAGCGCTCTTGGGGCGGTTGGTTGCACAGATGAGCACTTTGCGTGGCATGTCGATGGCTGTGACTGAGCAGTTAGTTGCCGGTAAAAGTCCCGTGGTTGAGGCCTCGGTGCTTAAGGATTTCGGAACCGAGTTTGAGCAGACAGTGATCTGCGATATTGCCCAATGGCTCAGTGCCAATCCTGACTTCGAGGTGTCTGATGACCTCTTGCAGGCGATGGCTTACCTTGAACAGATGGGCGCGACCTTCTCGCTCAGAGGTGGCACCCGAGAAATCTTGCGCGGCATTATTGCGCGCGGCTTGGCGTTAAGGTGATCGGAAATGGACATGGAATTCTTTGATTCGTTCGATAACCTTTTGGGGCAGCTCGATGTGCCCAAAAGGGTCCGTGCCCTGAGCGCTGACGCAACCTCAGACACGCTTTGGCCTGAACTTCAGGCGTCTGGCTTTCTTGATGTGATGGTGCCTGAGTCCCATGGTGGTGCGCAGTTGGGGTGGCGCCAAGCGTGGGCGGTCATGTTCGTGGCTGCGCGCCACGGTCTGCCGCATCCGGTGGCCCAGACCATGTATGCCCGCGCGCTCTTGGCGCATCACGGGTTGAGCGCGGCGGATTCACCCATCGCGATTGCGCACGCAGTGCGAATTGACGCACAAGGTGGCTTGGCGGTTCGCGATATCCCATCGGTGCGCCTAGCGAGCCATGTCTTGGCCCAGGCTCATGACACGCTGTATTTGCTGCCCGTCGATCAAGCCCGGCTTGCCAACAATGCGGGTTTCGGCAGTTTTGATGCCGGGGCGAGCTGGGATGACAAAGCCGTCAGTGCAGCGAGGCTTTCGCTGGCGGCTAACGTTGACTTGCCCCATGCCTTGGCGCTGTCGCTAGCGGTGATGCTCGCAGGCGCCTGCGATCGGGTGCTTGAGATGACCTTGCAGTTCGCGCGCGATCGGTCTCAGTTTGGCAAACCAATCGGCAAGTTTCAGGCGGTTCAACAACAGATTGCCGAGATGGCCGAGCTCGTCTACAGCGCGCGCATGGCAAGCCAGCTCGGTTCTCAGTCAGATGACTGGCAAATGGCTTTGCGCTGTGCAGAGGTTGCCAAGACACAGACCAGCCTGGTCGCTGGTCGAATTGCGGCAATTGCGCACGCTGTGCATGCGGCCATTGGCGTGACCGAGGAATACGATTTGCAGCTCTACACCCGGCGACTTTACGAGTGGTCTCGTGGCGGTGCGGGCGGCAACTACTGGGCTGCCCACATCGGGCAAGCAGCACTTGGGCATGACAATCTTTTGGACTTCATGCGCACCGAAGTGTTTTAAGAGGTTTGTTGCTGCTGTCCCGAGAGCTCTTCTAGCGCTTGCATATCGAGAATCCGGATCTCGCGTTGGCTTACGCGAATCAGACCGTCACGGGCAAAGCGCGAGAACAAACGGCTGACTGTTTCAATCGTCAAGCCCAGATAGTTGCCGATTTCCTCGCGGCTCATGCGCATGATGAAGTCCGTCGAGGAGTAGCCCAAGGCAGCTAGTCTTTGGGACAGATTAATTAGAAATGCTGCCAAGCGAGACTCAGAGCGCATCGATCCGAGTGCCAGCATCACTTGGTAGGTGCGCGCGATTTCCTTACTCATGACGCGTCGTACCTGCTGTTGCAGCGAGGGCACGTAGCGGCTGATGTCGTCGATGTCCTTGAGCCGAACCACGCAGACTTCTGAGTCTTCCATGGCCACGGCATGGGTGCCGTGCTCGCCTTCAATCATGCCATCGAGTCCGACGATTTCACCGGGCATAAAAAACCCAGTGATTTGTGCCTGCCCCGAGGCGTCCTCGAGTTGGGCCTTGATTGACCCGAGCCGCAAACCAAACAAGGCATCGAGCTTCTCGCCATTGCGATACAGAAAGTCGCCTTTTTTTAGCTTGATCCGTTCTTTGACGAGCTCATCGAGTTGCTCGACTTCATGGTTGGGCATTCCTGCAGGCAAACAGACGCTGCCCATCATACAGGTGGCACAGTGAACGGCATCGACTGCAACCGGGACGCGTTTTTGATACATGGTAAGAGACAAATGAATTGGTTAAACTTTGTAACGTGCTAACAGTACGACTTTATCTCAACCGACAAAATTGATTTTAATCAAAATAACCATTTTGTTGGTAATGTTGTTTTAGCCACTGAACCAAAACGCGTACGCGCAAGGGTGTCAGTCGGCTTTGTGGCATTAAAGCGAAGATGCCATTCGGTGGCGCGCGAAACGCGTCGAGCACCGTCACAAGCCGCTTGGCAGCGATGTCCTGGCTGACTTCCCACAAAGAGCGCCACGCTAGACCGTGCCCGGCTAAGCACCACTGATGCAGCACGCTACCATCACTGCTGGCTAGTTTACTTTGAACCGGGTGCCAGACGGGATGATCGTCAATTTTTAGGAGCCAACCGCGAGTTTGACCCCCTTTGGCTGACAAGGCCAGGCACTGGTGGTTGGCAAGTTCGCTGGGGTGGCGCGGGGTACCGTGCTTTTTGAGATAGTGTGGCGAACCGACAACGACACGCTGATTATCGGCTAGCCTGACTGCAACCAGACTGGAGTCCGATAGTTCGCCAATTCGAATCGCGCAGTCGTAGCGCTCGCTTGCGAGGTCAACGAAATCATCGCTTAAATCCAGCGACACCTGCAGGTCTGGGTGCTGTTGACACAACGCCGGTATCAAAGGCGCGACATGGCGCCTGCCAAATCCGGCTGGCGCGCTAATGCGCAGCAACCCCACAGGCTTTGCGCTGCCTTGACCGATACGGCTCTCGGTATCGTGCAAGTCCTTCAAAATATTTTGTGCTTCTCGCAGCAGCGCATGGCCCTCGGTGGTCAGGGCGAGTTGGCGGGTGCTGCGAACAAACAGACGCACCCCAAGGCGTTGCTCGAGCTGGTCGATTCGCCTGGCGATGAGCGCCGGCGTGACGCCGTCGGCCCGAGCCGCAGCAGAAAAGCTGCCGAGCGTGGCGCTGCTGACAAATGCCTCGAGTTGAGCGAATCGATCCATGGCTCGATCATAATGGACACCAAGTGGGCTTGGTTGCCTACGGGTTTGAGCTATTGAAATAGCGGCCATTGCCCTCATGTAGTACCCAATGATGGATTTGTGGCCCTAGGCCACCACCTAACGGATACCGCGATGAGATTTGACAAACTGACAACGAAATTTCAGCAAGCGCTTGGCGATGCTCAAAGCATGGCTGCGCGCAATGACAACCCTTACATTGAACCGGCGCATGTACTCGCTGCGATGCTCGCTGACCCCGATAGCGGTGTGGCGGGACTTTTAGCGCGTGCCGGGGTGGCCGTCAATCGGCTTGGCCCGGCGTTGCAATCGGCGCTTGCCGCGCTGCCTCAAGTCCAAGGTGGCGATGACCAAATCACCATCGGGCGCGAGTTACAGGCGGTGCTCACACGCGCAGACAAAGAAGCGGGCAAGCGTGGGGATGTCTATATTCCAACCGAGCTGTTTCTTTTGGCGCTCGTTGATGACAAGGGGCCGGCAGGCCAAGCGTTGGCCAATGCGGGCTTGCAGCGCAAAGCGCTTGAGGCGGCTATCGAGGCCGTGCGCGGTGGCAGTGCGGTGACCGACCAGGAGGGGGAAACCAAGCGCGAAGCCTTAGCCAAATACACCACCGACCTGACTGAATTGGCACGCGCGGGCAAGCTCGATCCGGTGATTGGACGCGATGACGAGATCCGCCGCGCGATCCAGATTCTGCAGCGACGCACCAAGAACAACCCGGTGCTCATTGGTGAGCCAGGTGTTGGTAAAACGGCGATTGTTGAGGGATTGGCGCAGCGTATCGTCAACGATGAGGTGCCTGAGACATTGCGGGGCAAGAAAGTCTTGTCGCTTGACCTGGCAAGCCTTCTGGCTGGTGCAAAGTTTCGTGGGGAGTTTGAAGAGCGGCTAAAGGCCGTGCTCAAAGAGCTCGCCCAAGACGACGGCAGCAACATCGTGTTTATCGATGAAATTCACACGATGGTCGGCGCCGGCAAAGCCGAAGGAGCGATGGATGCGGGCAATATGCTCAAGCCCGCGCTGGCACGCGGCGAGCTGCATTGCATTGGTGCCACAACGCTCGATGAGTATCGCAAATACATTGAGAAAGACGCCGCGCTTGAGCGTCGCTTTCAAAAAGTCTTGGTCAACGAGCCCAATGTCGAATCAACCATTGCTATCTTGCGCGGCTTGCAAGAGAAGTACGAAGTCCACCACGGCGTGGAGATCACCGATCCTGCGATTGTGGCGGCCGCTGAGCTGTCGCATCGTTACATCACCGATCGGTTTTTGCCGGACAAAGCGATTGACTTGATCGATGAGGCAGCGTCGCGCATTCGCATGGAAATTGACTCCAAGCCCGAAGTCATGGATCGGCTTGACCGTCGCATCATCCAGCTAAAGATTGAGCGTGAAGCGGTCAAGAAGGAGACCGATGAGGCCTCTAAGCGTCGCTTGCAAATGCTCCAAGAGGAGCTCGATGCCTTGCAGCGCGAGTACAACGACTACGAAGAAGTATGGAAGGCTGAGAAAGCGGCTGTCCAGGGCACGCAGGCGATCAAGGAAGAGATTGATCGGGCGCGTGCGCAAATGGCTGAGCTACAACGCAAGGGCCAGTTTGACAAACTTGCCGAGTGGCAGTACGGCAAGCTGCCTGAGCTAGAGGCGCAGCTCAAAGCGGCCGAAGGCCAGGCCGAGCAGGCCAATGAAACGCCCAAGCTTTTGCGCACCCAAGTCGGCGCCGAGGAAATTGCCGAAGTGGTGTCGCGGGCAACCGGTATTCCGGTGGCCAAAATGATGCAAGGCGAACGCGAAAAGCTGCTGCATATGGAAGATCGTTTGCATCAGCGCGTGATCGGCCAGGACGAGGCGGTCACGCTGGTGTCCGATGCGATTCGGCGCTCGCGCGCCGGATTGGCTGATCCGGCAAGGCCTGGCGGCTCGTTCTTGTTTCTGGGTCCCACCGGCGTTGGTAAAACCGAGCTGACCCGAGCGCTGGCTGATTTCATGTTTGATTCCGAGGAACACATGATTCGCATTGACATGAGCGAGTTCATGGAAAAGCACTCGGTAGCCCGCTTAATTGGTGCCCCGCCGGGTTACGTGGGCTATGAAGAGGGCGGCTATTTGACAGAAGCTGTGCGTCGCAAGCCCTACAGCGTGGTGTTGCTTGACGAGGTTGAGAAGGCACACCCCGATGTCTTTAACGTGCTGTTGCAAGTGCTTGACGACGGTCGGCTCACCGATGGTCAAGGGCGTACGGTGGACTTTCGCAATACGGTGATTGTGATGACCTCCAATCTGGGCTCACAGCACATCCAGGCCATGGCCGATAAGCCCTATGAGGCAGTCAAAGAGGTGGTGTGGGAAGAGGTCAAGAATCACTTCCGTCCGGAGTTTTTAAACCGGATCGATGAAGTGGTGGTGTTTCATGCGCTTGACAATAAGCATATTGAAAAAATTGCCCAAATCCAGGTCGAGCGTCTGGCGCAACGACTGCAAGCGCAAGAAATGGTGCTCGAGGTCTCACCGGCGGCCTTAGCCGAACTAGCACGTGCTGGGTTTGACCCGGTCTTTGGCGCCAGGCCGCTTAAGCGGGCCATTCAGCAGAAACTGGAAAACCCGGTGGCCAAGCTGATTTTGGAGGGCAAATTTGGGCCCAAAGACGTCGTGCCAGTCGATTGGCGCGATGGGCAGTTCGTGTTTGAGCGCGTGCTGCAGTAACGAGTGGCACCAAGCTCAGTTGGGCGCTTGTCAATTAACGCGGGCAAGCGCCCTTTGTTTTTGCGAGGTCTTGGCGCAAACAGGTATGATGGAGGGCGCTTTTTTCCATGGTAGTTCTCAATGGCCCCACAATCTGCCAACCATGAAACCGTTCGTGTTCGACAGGCCAGCGACTCGCTGCTGTCCTGTGTCGTGCCCGCTTTTAATGAGTGCGACAACCTTTCGGTCTTGTTGCCCCAATTGCGAGACGTGCTCCAAGGCCTGACTGATCGCTGGGAAGTGATCGTGGTCGACGATGGCAGCCAGGATCAAACGGCCCAGCGCATGGCGCAACTAAGCCAGCAACCAGGCTTTCGATATATCCAGCTATCGCGCAACTTTGGCAAGGAAGCGGCGCTGACTGCCGGGGTTCAAGCCGCGCGTGGTGACGCAGTCATCCTGATGGATGCTGACTTGCAGCACCCGCCTGAGCTCTTGCCCGAGATGATTGCTTGCTGGCAAGGCGGGGTGGACATGGTGTATGCGGTGCGCCAAAGCCGTGATGATGAGCGGCTTGGCAAGCGCTTTGGCACGCGTTTGTTTTATTCGCTACTTAAAAGCGAGTCAGGCATTCGGGTCCCGCCGCACGCGGGTGACTTTCGTTTGATGGACCGCACGGTGGTTGATGCCTTGTTGCAATTGCCCGAGCGTGACCGATTCATGAAGGGTCTATACGCTTGGGTGGGTTTCCGCACCCAGGCCCTGCCTTACATGCCAGAGACCCGCTTTTCCGGTAAAAGTCACTACAGCGCTTGGCGGCTGTGGCGCCTGGCCATGGCCGGGCTCATGTCCTTTACCACGTGGCCGCTGCGAGCGGTCAGCTTAACTGGCTTTGTGGTGTCGATTTGCTCGTTTTTGTATGGCATCTTCATCGTCGTGGACTATTTGCGCTACGACAATGCAGTGGCTGGTTGGCCGACCATTGTGACCATTTTATTGTTTTTCTCCGGCATCAATTTGTTGTCACTCGGTATTGTTGGCGAATACATCGCCCGCATTTTCCAGGAGGTCAAGCGACGCCCGATCTACTTGGTGCGTCAATCATCGGGGGTCGCTAGTGGCCGCGAACGCCCAGAGGCGACTGGCAATGAAAGTCAGCACCGCCACAGCGACCAGGATCGCGGCCAGTAGCGCATCATAGGGCAGGCTGGTCTGGTGCAGCAGCCAAGCGTAGCTGGCCTCGTTAATCGTAAAACCAGCCGCTGAGAGCACAAAGAAGCGTGAGATCGATTGTCGCAAGCCCTGGCGTTGGTATCGAAATGTCAGCTGGTAGTGACCGGTAAAGGAAACCCCGAAGGCCACCAACCAGCCTGCGACGTTTGCCACAAGCGGGGTAAGATAGTTACCCGATACCAAGAGCACCACCACAAGCCAGTGCACTGCGGCGGCAGTGGCGCCTACCGCGATAAACCAGCCTAGTTGGTGTGAGAGTTTTTTCATGTTCAGCGAGTCATCAGTGCTAGAGCCAAGCCCAGCAAAACAGCCTGTAAAAATGGTGGCCATTTGCGCCGATGACTTTGGCATCGATGCGCAAGTCGATCGCGCCATTGTAGACCTAGCGCTCAGGCGGCGGCTTACCGGTGCCAGTGTACTGGTCGATGCGCCGATTAATCAGCAAGAGGCCGAGCAACTGCTTGAGGCGGGCATTGACATTGGCTTGCACCTAAACTTGACCGAGCGCTTGGGGCAGATGCCCGAGGATGCGGTCATGCCCCTGCGCGGATTGATTCTGCGTGCCTACAGTGGGCAGATCTCGCGCCTGTGGGCCGCGCAAATGATTGAGCGCCAGCTTGACCGGTTTGAGACTTTGTTTCATCGCCCACCTGACTATGTCGATGGCCATCTGCATGTGCATCAATTGCCCGTGATTGCGCCGCAGTTGATCCAAGCGCTTGGCTCGCGCTCGCTGCCAGGCGGCTTCTGGCTGCGTGATACGCGCGCCGGTGCACTGGCGGGCTCACCTTGGCCTGAGCGCTTTAAGGCTTGGGTGATCGGTCATTTGGGTATGGCTAAATTGGCTCAGCGAGCCCATGCGGCGCATTGGCTGACTAACCGTGGTTTTTATGGCGTCTATGATTTTAGCGGCCAACATCGTCCGTTTGCCGTGATGCTGCAACAGTGGCTCACGCAAGCGCAAACCGGGGCCGTTGTAATGACACACCCTGCGCTTGCGAGCGTCTCGGGCGATCCAATGGCGCAAGTCCGGGTCAAGGAGTATGAAGAGCTCGCCGGCGAGTCGTTTGGCCAATGGCTTGACGCCCAAGGCATCAGCTTGCGACGTGCTTCTCAGGTGTTGTCGTCTTTGCCGTAGAACTTCACGCCAATTTGAATGCGCTCGCGACCCTGGGCCCGCCGGTGACGGTTGGTGTCACGCAGCGAATAAACACAGCCGCAGTACTCTTGTTGATAGAACGTCTCGCGCTTGCTGATTTCAATCATGCGCTGCGAGCCACCGTGCTTGCGCCAGTTGTAGGTCCAGTACATCAAATCGTCGTAGCGCTGGGCTGCGCGCTGGCCGCAGTCGTTGATCTGGTTCATGTCTTTCCAGCGCGAAATCCCCAGTGAGCTGGTGATGGTGTCGTAGCCATGCTCATGCGCGTAGAGCGCGGTGCGTTCAAACCGCATGTCAAAGCACTTGGTGCAGCGCTCACCACGCTCGGGCTCGTTCTCCAGACCCTTGATCCGTTCGAACCAGTTATCAACATCGTAGTCGGCATCAATGAAACCAATGCCATGGCGCTGGGCGAAACGGATGTTCTCTTGTTTGCGAATCTCGTATTCTTTAACCGGATGAATGTTAGGGTTGTAGAAAAAGATGTCGTACTTGATGCCGCTTGCGAGCATGGCCTCCATCACTTCGCCCGAGCAGGGCGCGCAACAAGAGTGCAGCAGCACCTTTTGGCGGCCAGCGGGTAATTCCAGACTCGGTCGTAAGGGATCTGTCATTTCTTGATCAAAATCAATAAACAGTTACAATTTTTATATTTTAATCAACAATAGAGAATTGTCTAAAGCGCCACATGGTAGCAGTTTCAGTGGCCACACACTGCGCAAACGTTTGTGAGGAGACCGGAAAATGAAACGACGCGTCTTTTTGGCTGGGGCTGCGGCTCTGGCCGCATCGGGCTGGGTTCAGCCTGGGGTAGCGAAGTCCGAGGCTCGGGCTCGGGTGGTCATCGTTGGCGCGGGGGCAGCCGGTTTGTCGGTGGCCTCACGGGTGGCGCGGCAAATGCCCAACGCCACGATTACGATCTTTGATGCACGCCGTGACCACTACTTTCAGCCGGGTTGGACGTTGGTCGGTGCCGGCTGGTGGAAGCCCGGTCAAACGGTTGAATCGAACCAGCGCTACATCCCGTCCGGGGTGCAGTGGGTGCAGCAAAACGTCATTGAGTTTGACCCCGATGCCAATCGAGTCACCGATGCCAGCGGTCAAAAGCACAGCTATGACTGGCTGTTTGTGACCACGGGCCTGTCCTTAGATTACGACCAGATTGAGGGCATGAGCGCTGATTTGATTGGTCTGAAGGGCATTGCCAGTGTTTATGCCAGCCCACAGGCTGCGCTGGCTTCGTCTCGGGTCATTGATGAGTACATCGATAAAGGGGGTGTGGCTCTCTTTGGCCGACCGGCAACCGACATGAAGTGCGCTGGTGCCCCACTGAAGATGACGTTTATCACCGAAGACAAGGCGCGTCGCGCGGGCCGTCACACGGCGTGCAAGATTAAATACGCCGCTCACAATCAGGGTATTTTTGCAGTCCCCGTGGTCAACACCCGCGTCACTGAGATGTTTGCTCAGCGAAACATAGACATTTATTACAACCATGTGATCAAGGCCATCGACCCCGATGCCAGGAAGGCCACCTATCAAACGCCCGATGGCCTGGTGACGCTGGACTATGACATGATTCACGTGGTGCCACCCATGAGTGCACCGCCATCGGTTCGCAATAGTCCATTGCCCTGGCAAACCGGCCCCATGGCCGCTGGCGGCTGGATTGAAGTCGATCGCTACACCATGCGCAGTCCACGCTTTCCGAACGTCTTTGCCATCGGTGATGTGGCCGGTGTGCCTAAAGGTAAAACGGCCGCCAGCGTCAAGTTTCAAGTGCCAGTGGCAGTCGACCACATGATTGCCGCAGCCAATGGCCTGGATTCGCCACGGCGCTACAACGGTTACACCTCGTGTCCCATGGTCACGGGGCTGGGTCGGGCCATGCTCATCGAGTTTGATTACGAAGATAACCTGGTGCCCTCATTTCCCTTTATCGATCCACTCAAAGAGCTGTGGATCTCATGGTTCATCGAAGAAAAAGCATTGCTAGGCACCTACCGTGCCATGCTGCGCGGCTACGCCTAAAGGAGACAGCATCATGGAAGACATTACCTTTGGAATGATTGTGGTCACCTTGTGGGAGACTTTCGGCTGGCTGACGGTATTTGGCGTGGTTGTGGGTCTCTTGATGCTTTATCTGCTGTTTCGAGCCATTGCCCGGCGTCGCGCGAACAAGCAACCCGTGGCCAGCCTTTTTTGGGGCAGCGTCTTGGTGGCGTTGATTGCAGCGGCGATCATCACGCCGTTTGTGCCGGTCTGGACGCTTGCGCCAGTCGGTGATTTGCACGGTCTGGTCGATTACCTATCGGCTTACGGCTTCGCACTGGCACCGGGTGCCGTCGTGGGTGTGCTTTGGATGTACGTCCGCTCGTTTAGCCAACCCCGGGCTGCCTAGCCTAGCACCGCATCCCAGAGCCGCCGCACGGCGGCTCGCACACTTTTGAGTTGCGAGGGGTCAACGCGGGCTTTTTCAGCGCCCTGCAGCCGCAGGGCGTGCTGGCGCTTGCGTAATTCGCGATACGCCTCAATGGCGTCTTGTGCGATTTGCGCCTCAATGAGACCAAGTTCGCCGGCAATACGCAGTAACGCAATGTTGCCCAAGTTGGGGATGAGCGCTTGGTGGGTTCGGGCGTGGCACAGCACAAGGTACTGGGTGACGAACTCCAGATCGACCATACCGCCAGGATCATGCTTGAGGTCAAACAGTTCGGTGTTGTTGGGATGGCCGTCGCCAATTTTCTCTCGCATGGCGCGCACTTCGGCGGCCAGTTCAGCGGGGTCGCGCGCCGCGCACAAGACGTTCTGACGCACCACCTCAAAGGCATGTCCAACATCAGGGTGCCCCACCGCAAAACGTGCCCGCGTGATGGCCTGATGCTCCCAAGCCCAGGCGTGCTTGGTTTGGTAGTTCTCAAAGGCTTCAATCGACACGGCCAACAGACCGGCATCGCCATCGGGGCGCAAGCGCAGGTCAACCTCATAGAGGCGACCCGAGGAGGTCATGGTCGAGAGCCAGGAGGTTAGCCGGCGTGCCAGTTTGGTGTAGCGTTCAGCAGCATCTGGGTCGGCATCGTCAAATACAAAAACCAAATCAAGGTCAGAGGAGTAGCCAATTTCTTTGCCACCGAGCTTGCCGTAAGCGACAATCGCGAATCGCGGCGCAGGCGCCTCTTCGGGCGGCAAGCGCAACACCAGGGGCCAGGTCAAATCCACTGTTTGGGCCAGCAACAAATCGGCCAAAGCCGATAGCTGATCGGCTAAGGCCTCAACCGACAACACCCCGGCTAAGTCCTGACAAAGCAACTGAAACGTGACCTGGCGTTGTAGGTCGCGCATCAAATTCATCTGGCGCTCGATGTCGGGTTGGCCATCGGCCAAAGTGCAGGCGTTTAAGTCAGCTCTGAGGTGAGTTTTGACGCGCTCGAAGTCCATGGGCTCCATGAGCGTGGTCCAGTCGATCAGACTGTCAAGTACCACTGGATTTTGAATGACATACTGGGCAGCCCAGGGACTAGCGGCCATGATGCGCGCCACGCGCGCAAGCGTTTGCGGGTACTCCACCAACAGCGCCAGATAGGCGCTGCGCTGAGCGATCGCCTCAATCAGATCAAGCAGCCTAATGGCGGTGTTCATGGGGTGCTCGGTGGCCTGAGCGGCTTGCAGCAATAAAACCAGCAGATCATCGACCCGTTTGCGGCTTTGACTAGGCAAGCCTCGAATCCGATGGCTCTCAAGAAAGGATTGCACCCGTTGGGCGAGCGTTGTCTGATCGTCGCCAAACTGGGCAATCAACCCCTCGGTGTCATTGGCCAGCACCACCGTCTCGGCCTCGTGTGCCTGCGAGCCGATCTCGGGGGCGTCGGGCTGCGGTGCTTCGTTGCTAAGGCCGGCAATACGAAATGCATCGCGAAACACAGTGGCGACGGCTTGCCGGTGATGCGCCAAAGTGTTCTCAAACGTTGTGGCATCCAAGCCAAGCGCTTGGGCCAGTGCTGCGCGGCGCGCGGGCTCCTGTGGCAGCAAGTGGGTTTGCTCGTCTTCTCGATACTGCAGGGCGTGCTCGAGTCGCCGTAAAAAAGTATAGGCTTGGGCCAGAGAAGTTGCGGTCGTCTCTGGCAGCAGACCCATTTGCACCTGGGCTTGGATTGCGTCAAGCAAGCCGTTTTGCTGCAAGGTTGGCATTTTGCCGCCTCGAATCAATTGGGTCAGCTGCACCACAAACTCAATTTCCCGAATCCCGCCGTTGCCAAGCTTGATATTGTGTTCAGTATCAATCCCTTGGCGCGCTGAGGCACGACGCTGCCAGTCTTGTCGGATGCGCTCGCGCAAGTCACGCAGCGCCGCGAGCGCGTCAAAATCAAAGTACTTGCGATAGACAAAGGGCAGGCGCATGCTTTGGACATGTTGTTCGGTCATGCGCATGTCGCTGTCGAGAAAAAAGCGCGCAGGCATGATTCGTGCCTTTAGCCAAGCGTAGCGTTCCCACTCGCGGCCTTGGGTAAACAGATACTGCTCAAAGGCGTCCAAACTCCAAGCCAAGGGCCCGGAGTCACCGTCTGGCCTGAGTCTGAGGTCAGTGCGAAACACCTGCCCGTTGGCATCGAGTTCAGACAAAATAGGCATCATTCGGCGCGTGACATTGCCATAGAACTCGTGATGCGAGACCACACGCGGGCCGGCCGTTTCGCCTTCGTCGCCATAGAGCATGATCAGATCAATGTCCGAAGAGACATTGAGCTCTTGCCCGCCGAGTTTGCCCATGCCGATGATGACCATCTCCATGGGCTTGCCTGTGGCTGGGTCCACGGGCGCACCATGGCGCTGAACCATCTCTTGCATGACGCACCGATAAGCCTGCTCGACGCTTAAGTCTGCAAGGTGCGACATGGCTTGGGTGACTTCCTGTAAGCTTGCCGCTTGCGCGAGGTCACGCACCATGACGCTGTAGAAGACGCGCTGGCGAAGTTGGCGCAGAACTTGACGGCATTGTGGCAATGGCAGCACCGCATCGCCTGGCGCTTGGGCGCTTAACTCGGTAAACCACTGGTCGATAAGCGCTGCATCCACGGGGCTGTCGGTTACGCTTAATAGCCACGGCTCGAACTCGGGTTGAGCTTGTAAGCGGCGGGCGAGGGCGCCCGACCATTGGCAGGCGGACTGAAGCTTATTTTTACTCATCAGACAATTAATTTTGCTCTATTGGGTGGCTCAAGGACGTCAACCCGAAGGTGTAGACCTGCTATAACTAGCATATAGACCTGTTATACGATATTCGATTCACCTCGCTGCATGCAGGGATCCCTTTGTCTTTTGTCAAATTTTCTCTTCGATTGCTCATTATCCTCGGGATCTTGAGTTATTTTTTGATCGCAGCTGGCCTGTTGGTAACTCGTTACTGGTTGCTGCCCCGCGTGGATCAGTGGCGACCGGACATTGAGCAAGCCATCAGTCAGGCTGTGGGCACTGAAGTGCGCTTTGAACACGTCAAGGCCGACTGGTATGGGTTAAATGCCAACCTGACGATTACCAATTTACGCGTGCTTGACGATCAAGGTGTGGCCCAGCTCGGTGTGCCGCGCGCCGAAGCGACACTGTCGTGGCGCAGTCTGCTCGCGCGCGAACCGCTGTTTCGTTACATTGAGGTTGATGACGTCATTTTGGTGGCGCGCCGCGCACCCGACGGTCAGCTATTTGTCGGTGGCTTTGAGATTCAGGCCGATGACCAAGCCGCCGATGCCAATCCCCTGGCTTCACCGGCTGTCACTTGGCTGTTGCGTCAGGGGCGTGTCAATGTCTTAAATACCCGTGCAGTCTGGATCGATCAACAACGCAATGCCGTGCCGTTGGTGCTTGACGACATTGATCTGACGCTCGATAACGGGCTGCTCTCGCACAGTCTGAGGCTTCGTGTCAGCTTGCCCTCGAACTTGGGTGGGGTGTTGGAGTTGGCGGCCAATGTGGATGCACTGCAACGACCGTTAACGCGTATGGTGTCAGGCACACCGAGTGGTTATGTTTACTTGTCGTTGAGCGCTGTGACACTTGAGGCTTTGCAGCCATGGGTCGATGTGCCCGATATGGATGGGCGGTTTGCCGCGCGCGCCTGGCTTGATTTGCAGTCGGGCAAGCTGACTAACTTCTCCATGGACCTGGCAGCCAGTCAGGCAGTGGGTCGGCTGCCGGTGGCGCACACCGATGCGTGGCGGGTCGGACGGTTTCAAGGGAGTGCCAGTGGACCAGTCGCCACACTGGTCACCGGTGAGCCGATCGCATCGTGGGTTCAAAAGGATCAGACGCGGCGCAGGCTGGCTGTGAGCATGAGTCTGGAGAACGGTTACGTTCACTCGCCGGTCGACGGCATGCAGCCGCTTTGGATTGATCAGGTCTCAACCGACTTTAGCTGGAATCGCTTAGCCGACGGTGCGTTGCGTCTTGACGTCTCGGAATTGGCTTTTGCCAATGCCGATGGTTTGATGACCGCGCGCGGCTCCTGGCAAAGTGATGGTGCTCATGGTGGCGGGGTCCTTGACTTTAGCGGCACCTTGGCGCGCTTTGAACTGCCAACCCTGTATAAATACTTGCCCGCCGATGTCGGCCAAGACGTGCTTGATTGGCTTGCTGGGGCTTTTAAGGGCGGTAATGTGCCGCGTGCCTCGTTTTCGGTTAAAGGCCCATGGGCTGACTTTCCGTTCACGCAAGACAGCACCGCTGGCGTATTCGAGATTGATGGCACACTGCAGGACTGGCAGCTTGACTATGTGCCGGTGCTTGATGCTGGGGAGTTGCCGTGGCCGATGCTTGAGAACTTAAACGGCAGCTTGCGTTTGCGCAATGATCAAATCGCCGTTGATATCTCCGCTGGCGCGCTGGCCATGCCGGACGGTCAACGCATTGAACTCTCGGCCTTAACGGCCGAGCTGGCTAACTACACCGGCGATGCTGCGCTGCATTTGCAGACCCAAACGCAGGCGCAAGCCTCGGTCTATCTCGATTTGTTTGAGCAAACCGCTCTAAAAGACATCGCACCTGCATTTGTGCAGGGATTCAAGGGCCAGGGGCAGTGGTCCATGCCGATGACGCTGTCGTTGCCTTTGTCGGACTTCAGTCAAACGGCATTTCGCGGTGAGCTCAGCCTAAATGGTGGGGAGCTGGCTTATGCCACGAGTCCAACGATCACCGACATCACGGGTGTGGCTGTCTTGACTGAAAAGGGATTTGAGTCCGAGGGCCTAGTTGGCACATTTCTCGGTGGCCAGTTGCAGATCGAAGGTGGTGTTAATGAGACCCTCTCGAGCATTCAAGCGCGCGGGAATTTAGATTGGGCGCAGGTTGCGACACATACTGCGAGCCCGGCCGTCGGTGCGATCTTGCAAGGGTCGCTGCCCTATGAGGTGACAGCGAGTTTTGAGGATGAGCACTATGAGGTTGTGGTGAAATCTGACCTCAAGGGCACCACGATTGCATTGCCAGCGCCGCTTGGGCTAGGCAGCGGACAAAGCGCCAACACCAATGTGAACTGGCGTGGCTATTACGACAACGGTAACGCTGACCGGTTGACCGCCACGATCGCCAATCGCCTGTCCTTTGCCGCGGTGCGTTCAAGAGCGAACAACCCAGCAGCCTTCTTTTCTGGCGCCACGATTGCCATTGGTGCAGCCAAGCCACTGTCAGGACAGGGCTTGCGGGTCTCAGCGCAGTTAGCCGACGTCGATGCGCAGCAGTGGATGGCCTTGATCGACGCCTTGGATTTTGGTGATGAGGGCAGTCAAACACCGCTCATGCCAAACCTCACGGCAGCCGAGCTTCGTGCTCAGAGCTTGGATCTGTATGGCCATACTTTTGATGATATCGACGTGTCTTTACAGGTCACAGACGCACGCCAGCACGTGGTTCATGTTCAGTCGCAGCAAACCAAGGGTGTTGTTCAATGGGCCATGAGTCAAGGACAGCTGGTTGACGGCTATCAGGCGCGCTTTGACCGATTGGTGTTTGGTACGGCCGAAAAAGACGACGATACGAGTGCGCAAGATGCCGAGCCAGCCGAGTTGCCGCCACCAGGCACGTTATCGAATTTGCCACCGATTGACTTGCAGGTTGCTGACTTGACCCTCTTTGGCAAGCGTCTGGGTCAGCTTCGCTTAGAGGGCCGCAACGGCTCAGAGCGGCATGCCTGGCAAATCCGTAACCTCGAAATCACCACCCCGCATGGTCGTTTCAGTGCCAGTGGCCAATGTCGGTTCAATGAAAACCCGGGCATAAGCTTAGAGGCGAAATTGGACGTTGATAACCTGGGTGATTTCATGGAATTTGTGCTCGGTGAAAAGCCTGTTCGCAATGGCCGTGGCGGCCTTGAAGCCAATATTCAGTGGGATGGCTTTCCGTGGCGCACGGATTTTGCAGGTCTGTCGGGGCAGCTGCAGTTGCGACTCGAAGAAGGTGTGTTTGACCAGGTCAGCTCCGGTAGCGCTCGGGTGTTGGAGCTCTTGTCGCTGCAGTCTTTAAGTCGCTTATTGAGTCTGGATCTCAACCGGGAAGAAACCTTTGAACAGGGGTTTCCCTGGAACACGATCTCTGGTGACTTTGAGATTGACAGCGGGGTCGTTCGCACCGAGAACTTGATGGTGGCAAGCCCCGTGGCCTCGATCTCACTGACGGGTGACTCAAGTCTGGTCAAGGAAACTTGGGATATGCGGGCGGTGGTGCGACCTAACCTGGACTTAAGTGGTGCGGCCATTGCAACCGGGTTTGTGGTCAATCCACTGGTTGGCCTAAGCGCGCTAATTGGTCAGTATGTTCTACGCAACCCCGTTGAGGCTGCACTGTCGCAGCGTTATGTGGTGCGCGGGACCTGGGATGCGCCTGAAGTGTCGTCTGCTGGTAACGACCGCGAAACCGAAGCCCCCACCCGACCAGAGATTGTCAACTAACTACTGGCGCAGGCGCAAGGCTCGTTGATTACTTCTTCATCATGTCGAAGAATTCATCGTTGTTCTTAGTCGAGCGCATTTTGTCGAGAATAAAGTCCATCGCCTCGACATCGTCCATGTCGTGAATGAACTTGCGCAGCACCCAAATCTTTGGCAAAAGGTCGGGCCTAATCAGCAGCTCCTCGCGCCGGGTGCCAGACTTGTTGAGATTGATGGCGGGGTAGACCCGCTTTTCTGCCAAGCGACGCTCAAGGTGGACCTCGGAGTTGCCGGTGCCCTTGAACTCTTCATAAATGACCTCATCCATCCGGCTGCCCGTCTCGATAAGCGCCGTACCAATGATGGTCAGCGATCCGCCTTCTTCGATGTTGCGTGCGGCACCAAAAAATCGTTTTGGTCGCTGCAACGCATTGGCGTCCACGCCACCGGTCAATACCTTGCCCGAGGAGGGCACCACGGTGTTGTAAGCACGCGCCAAGCGGGTGATGGAGTCAAGCAAGATCACCACGTCTTTTTTGAGTTCCACCAAACGTTTGGCTTTCTCAATGACCATCTCAGCGACTTGGACGTGCCGCGTAGCTGGTTCGTCAAAGGTCGAGGCCACGACTTCGCCACGCACGGTGCGTTGCATCTCGGTGACTTCTTCGGGACGCTCATCGACAAGCATCACGATCATCACCGCCTCGGGAAAGTTGGTCGTGATCGCGTGAGCAATATGCTGCATCATCACGGTTTTGCCTGATTTGGGGCTCGCCACAATCAAGCCTCGCTGGCCTTTGCCAATGGGGGCAAAGATATCGAGAATGCGCCCAGTCAGGTTCTCTTCACTTTTGATTTCACGCTCAAGTCGCATCGGCTCATCAGGATGCAAAGGCGTGAGGTTCTCAAACATGATGCGATGTTTGATCGATTCTGGCGCTAGACCGTTGACTTTCTCAACCTTGACCAGTGCAAAGTAGCGCTCGCCATCTTTGGGTGTGCGCACTTCGCCTTCAATCGAGTCGCCTGTGTGCAGGTTAAAGCGTCGGATCTGCGAGGGGGAAATGTAAATGTCATCGGTGCTCGCGAGATAAGACGTCTCGGGCGAGCGCAAAAAGCCGAATCCATCTGGCAGAACCTCAAGCACGCCGTCGCCAAAAATCTGCTCGCCTTGCTTGGCGCGCCGTTTCATGATGGCAAACATCAGCTCTTGCTTGCGCAGGCGGCTAGCGTTTTCGATTTCTAGCCCTGCGGCCATTTCCAGAAGCTGCGAGACGTGCAGCGCCTTGAGTTCGTTTAAGTGCATGGAGTTGTGTCGATTGAATTGAGAGTCAGGGGAGCACGTTTTGTGCGGGGAACATGGCAGATCCACGAAGGGATCTGCGCGAGGTATGAATATTAACTGGTTTTATAGAGATTGATTCAGAAATTCGGTCAATTGGCTCTTCGATACGGCACCAACCTTGGTGGCCTTGACCTCGCCATTTTGAAACAACATCAGCGTCGGAATGCCACGGATACCGAACTTGGCAGCCGTTTGCTGGTTTTCATCGACATTGAGCTTGGCCACAGTCACTTTGCCGGCGAACTCGCTGGCAACCTCTTCAAGGATGGGGGCAATCATTTTGCATGGACCACACCAAGCGGCCCAGTAGTCAACGAGCACGGGCTGCTCGGACTGCAGCACGTCGTTTGTAAAGCTGTCGTCACTGACATTTTTAATGTGATCACTCATGATGTTTAGTCTCTATATCGATTGTGTTTGTGGGTTCGGTTCGGCTTGATGGGCCCAACCGCATGGGCCGCAAGTCTGCCTGGCTAGCGCGCGGCACTTTCAGCGATAGCGAGGTGCTGTGCGTGCTTACTACCAAAGCTTCGGAGTGCTCGGGCAATCAAAGTCTTTCGACTCGAACCCTGCGCGTGTGCGACCACCTGTGCTGCCTGAGCTAGCCGTTCGTTTGCACTGCAACCTAAAAGAAGCTGGGGTTGCCATAGCGCTCATTAATTTAGAGCATAACACCCTTTGCTTGGAGGTTGATGCGCTTGGGTTGAAATTGCGCATGTTTTGATCTTCCTAGTGTTGCCTGCACGAAACAGTCGGTTTTTCCCTAAAATGCCTGTGCTTTTCCACAGAAATTGGGGATAACTTGGCTTCGACTAGTTACGACGAATCATCCATTCGGGTTTTAAAGGGTCTTGAGCCTGTGCGCCAGCGCCCGGGGATGTACACCCGCACTGAAAACCCACTGCACATTATTCAAGAGGTGATCGATAACGCCGCCGATGAGGCGCTAGCTGGTTATTGCTCAACGATTGAAGTGACCCTGCATGCCAATGGCAGCATCACCGTGACCGATGACGGACGCGGCATTCCGGTGGGCTTGCATCCACAGGAAAAAGCGCCGGTCGCCGAGCTTGTGTTTACGCGGCTGCATGCGGGCGGTAAGTTCGATAAACATGCCGCCGCTGGAGCCTACGCGTTCTCAGGCGGCTTGCACGGTGTTGGCGTGTCGGTGACCAATGCGCTGTCTAAGGCACTGTCTTTGACGGTCTGGCGCGATGGCGGCGAGTACCAAATGGCTTTTGCCGGCGGGGAGGTGGTCAAGCCCCTGGAGAAAATCGGGCCCGTGCCCAAGAAGCGAACCGGCACCGAGGTCACCTTGATGCCAGACGCCAAATATTTCGACAGCCCCCAGCTGCCATTGGCTGAGCTCACGCACTTGTTGCGCAGCAAGGCCGTGCTGCTCGCAGGCGTCAAAGTGGGTCTTGCAATCGAAAAGACCGGCGAGCAGCAGACCTGGTGTTATGAGGATGGTCTGGCAGGCTATTTGACTGACGCCTTGGCCGATACACCTTTGTTGGTGCCGTTATTTGCCGGGCAACAACACGCACAAGAGGGCGACGAGACCTTCGCCACCGGTGAGGGCGCGCAGTGGGTTGTGGGCTGGGCCGATGAGGGACCGGCGATCAGAGAGTCCTACGTTAATCTGATCCCCACACCGGCTGGTGGCACCCACGAGGCGGGCTTGCGCGAAGGTTTGTTTGGCGCGGTCAAGGGTTTTGCGGAGATGCATAACTTATTGCCCAAAGGCGTGAAGCTTTTGCCCGAGGATGTGTTTTCTAAGGTCAGTTTCGTGCTGTCGGCCAAGGTGCTTGACCCGCAGTTTCAAGGCCAAATCAAAGAGCGCCTCAATAGCCGTGATGCTGTTCGCTTGGTTGGCGGCTTTGTGAAGACCTCGCTTGAGCTTTGGCTTAATTCGCACGTCGAATATGGTCGAAAACTCGCTGAGCTAGCCATCCGTGTGGCACAGGCGCGTACCCGTGCGGCGCAGAAAATTGAGAAAAAGCGCGGCTCTGGTGTGGCGGTGTTGCCAGGCAAGTTAACCGATTGCGAGTCCAGTGACGCCACCCGAACCGAGGTCTTTCTGGTTGAGGGTGACTCGGCCGGTGGCTCAGCCAAGATGGGCCGTGACAAAGCCTTTCAGGCTATCTTGCCGTTACGCGGCAAGGTGTT
>SKIZ01000167.1 GCA_007116135.1 Burkholderiaceae bacterium | reverse complement strand
GCGATTGCTCAGCAACTTGGCGGTGTGGGCTATTACTCGCGAGACGGTTTTGTGCATATCGATACCGGTCGCGTGCGAACCTGGGGCAGTTGAGCGTTATTGGTTTGGCAGCGATTCGGTGGTCTGCCCGAGCATACGGCGCCATATCCAGGGAAACAGCGCGCGCGGGTCCTGCTGTAGCCCGACTCTGACCGAGAGCGTTTGCGGGTCGATGAGGCCGTTGTCATCAGGCTGACCAATGTCAAAAGAAAAGAAGTACCGTGGGTGTGCGCCCATGCGCAGGTCCGAAATAACCACTCGATCGTCGGCTGTATGCATGGCATAAAAGCCGTGACTGAAACGCCTTATCCGCTGAGCGCTCGGATGATCGCCATAGGCTTGAATCAATGCTGGCCCACGATCGTGCTGGCGCCAACTGACCTTATCCATTCCGTCCCAAAATGAGTACCAGCCCTCGTAATAGTGCGTCGGCGTTGTCACCAGCACGCGCCATAAAACGGAATTAAGCGCCGATGGTGTGGCGAGCATATTTGAATCAGGTGAAACGTGCTGGGGCAAACTAGCCTTGGCAACCGTTTGCACATATTGCTGTGCCACCAATCCCCAGGCCAGGTAGAGCGAGCTCAATGTCAAGCCGATGGTGTTGTATGTCAGGCGTCTTTGCGACTTCGATGCCAGTGCAGCGATGACCCCCACCAAGAGCGGCACGGTGTAGAACGGATCGATAATGAAGATGCTGCCGCGCTCAAATGGATAGTCACTAAAAGGCATCAATAATTGCGTGCCGTAGATTGTTAGATAGTCCAAGCCGATATGGGTCATAAAGACCAGCCAAAACGCCAGTAACCAGCGTTTAAACAGTGGTCTTGACCGGTGCAGCCAAGCTGCGGCGGCGGCAAAAAATGGGCTTAACAATGTCAAATAAAAAATGGCGTGCGTCTCAGCCCGATGCCGCACCATGTTGACGGTGGCATCACCATAGTTGATGAATACATCAAGATCGGGGGTGGTGCCTGCCACCCCACCCCAGAGCGCTGACTGCCAGATAGGCACGCGCTTGCCCATAACGGCCACGCCCACGGCAGCTCCAAGCGTGATTTGCGTCACACTATCCATGATCGCTGCTTGTCAGTTTGACGCTCAAGAGGTCTTGCGGCATGCAATTAATTTTTTACCAGTCCACCGTCAACGATCAGATTCTGACCGGTTATTGCCCGACTCCAGGGCGAGAGAAAAAACAAAACGGCATCTGCGAACTCATCGGGCGTGGTCACAGTGCGCAGGGGTGTTTGACCAGCGATCAGGTCAAACACGAAATCCGGCGTGGCTGCGCTAGCGTCGGTGGTTCGCAATAGGCCGCCAGACAGCATATTGACGGTGATGCCGTCTGGTCCGAGATCCTGCGCGGCGGTTCGGGTCAACGCAAGTAGGGCTGCTTTGGCAGCGGTGTAGTCGTGATAAGGCACAACGGGGTTTTGAAAGAGGTTGGTGCCCACGTTCACAATGCGTCCAAAACCCATCGATTTCATATCAGGCATGGCTGCTTGGATCGTGTTTAACGCCCCGCCAATGGCGCCTTTGATTTGCTGTTCGAAGTCACCCCAGCCAATCGTGTCCATCGTCTTTCGAGCGTCGCCATTGAACTTGAAATCGACCAGGGCGTTGTTGACCACCGAGGTAATCGGCATGCCAAAGTGCGTTTTGGCCTGCGCAAACAGCGCGTGAACTGCCTCGGGGTCGGTGACGTCGGCCTTAATCGCTAGGGCGTTTTGACCGATGCGTTGCGCCAAAGTTAGCGCAGCGTCTTGGCTGCGGTAGTAGTTGATGATCACTTTGGCGCCTTCGCGCGCCACGGCCTCGGTGATGGCTTGACCCAAGCCTCGGGCCGCGCCAGTAATGAGCACCACTTGCTGCGTTAGTTTCAAAACGGACTCCTAGGTAGGAAAGTGGGCCCTGGGCGCTGGTGAGCGACTTTGGTACCCAGATTTTGTCAAAGACTGATGGAATTTCAGGACTTTAGGTATTTTTTGTTAGATTAGCGTACGATTTCGGCTGCCATCAATGATCCACGCTAGATCGATAGGGGATAGTGTATGTTGTATGACGTGCTTAAGACGGTCCATTTGTTGTCCATCATCCTCTGGATCGGTGGCATGATGTTTGCCCACTGGTTCTTGCGCCCAGCCGTGCTCGAACTCGAGCCACAGGCGCGTTTGCGGTTAATGCAAAACGTCCTGGGCCGTTTTTTTAAGGCTGTTTTAGCCGCCTCTTTACTGGTGCTTGTCACCGGTTTATGGATGATTGGCCGAGTAGCCAAGCAGATAAGCCAGGCAGGCGGCTCATTTGAGATGCCTCTTTCTTGGACCATCATGTCAGTTTTGGGTGTGCTGATGGTGGCGATTTTTATGCACATTCGCTTTGCCTTGTACAAGCGCCTGCGCGATGCTGTGCAATTTGCAACCTGGGACAAAGCCGCCAGCGCCTTGGCCAGCATTCGTTTGTGGGTGTCGGTCAATCTTGGCTTGGGTATTCTTGTGGTGGTGGTCACGCTCATTGTCTGAGCGCATCGGCACCGCGAGGCGCACTAAATAAGCTTGGGCGCAGGCATGACAGCGGTTGTGGACCAGGGCGTGAAATAAGCGCAAACCTGTCACAATCCTGTCACTTTTGGTTGGTTAAATCTCATCTGAAGTTCAACGAAGCAGTTTGTTGATACTGATGACGACCAACCAAAAGGAATGTCTCAAATGAAAGTAAAACAGTGTTTTGCCGCTGCAGTTGCTGGGCTGGCTTTAAGTGCCCCGGCTGTCGCGCAGCAACAAGTCGATCCGAGCTTGCCAAGCTACAAGGCCGGCAGTGGCGTTTCGGGCAACCTGACCTCGATTGGTTCGGATACCCTTAACAACCTGATGACCTACTGGGCTGAAGGCTATCGCAAGTTCTACCCCAACGTGAACATTCAGATCCAGGGTGCAGGTTCCGGTACAGCGCCTCCCGCGCTGATCGAAGGCACGGCCCAATTTGGTCCAATGTCACGCCCGATGCGCGGCACCGAAATCCAGGCCTTTGAAGGCAAGTATGGTTACCCACCGAAGCCTATTCGCGGTGCACTTGACGCGCTTGGCGTGTTTGTACACAAAGACAACCCCGTGACTTGCTTGAGCTTGCAAGAAATCGACGCCATCTTCTCATCAACCCGTGCTGGCGGCGCCAATGAGGCCATTACCACGTGGGGCCAGGTTGGTTTGACCGGTGAGTGGGCAGACCGCCCCATCGCGATGTACGGTCGTAACTCAGCTTCAGGCACCTACGGTTACTTCAAGGAAGTGGCTTTGTTTGGCGGTGACTACTCGTCGTCAGTGCGCGAACAGCCCGGTTCTTCAACCGTGATTCAGGGCGTTGCCGCTGACATCAATGGTATTGGTTACTCTGGCGTGGGTTATGGCACGGCTGATGTGAAGGCGCTGGAAATCAGAGGTGATGATGGCATCTGCTACAAGCCAATCGCCGAGGATGCGGCCACTGGTAACTACCCAATCGCCCGTTTCCTGTACATCTACGTCAATGCCAATCCGAACCAGCCGATGGAGCCGTTGCGTGCCGAATTTATTCGCTACGTCTACAGCAAGGAAGGCCAGCAGGACGTGGTTCGTGCCGGATTCTTCCCGTTGGTTAAAGCCATCGCTGATGCCGATCTGAAAGAGTTTGGCTTGCAGTAAATTAGTGCTTGTGGTGACCGACGCCTGCTCGATCCCTGACTGGCGTCGGTCACTTCTCGGTAGTTCCACCAGCAGTGTTCGATTGTTTATCCCCATTCAACGGGTGTGTTGATGTCCCAAGCAGAATCCGCGTCGCCAGATCAGTCTACCAACGCTCTTGATGAGCGGCGACAGCGAAGAAGTATGGCCACCAGGCGAAGTGTGATCTGGGGTGAAAAAATAGCAGGCGCAGTCATCACCGTCGGTGGTTTGCTGGTGATCGTGGCCGTGCTAGGCATCATGGTGTTTTTATTCAAGGTGGTGATGCCGCTTCTTGATTCCGGTGAGAAGGGCGGCAGTGTCTCCTACAACCTTAATTTGCCGGCACCGGCTGTGTGGCTTAACGCCGACGAATTCCAAACGATAGGTTTGGTCGTGGCTGCCGATGGCAAAGTGACGAATTTCCATATTCCTTCTGGCACGATTCTGGGTCACACCGATTTTGATTTTGGTGAGGAAAAAGCCAACGTCGTGGCCGGCACACTCGATCGTGGCCAAATTGCGTTTGGTATGAATAACGGTGAGGTTCGCTTTGCCACTGTCGAGGTAACTGCAACGGCCACACTGGCCTCCCAACTACCCGCCCAAGTCAAAGCGTTAGATGACCGTGATGTGTTTTATGACGGTGCGGTGTACCGCCAAGTGCGCAGCGGCGATTACCGGACTCTTCGCCCAGATAACGTGCTTGGTGAAACCGTCGAGGTTTCGGATCACCCGATTATCGCGATTGATTACCGCATGGGCGGCACAGTCGAGCGCCCAACCTATGCCTTTTTAACTGTCGACGCCGTCAACGCGGCACGCGTGACGCGTGTGAACATGCAGCGCAACATGATGACTGGTCAGATGACCGCGCGAACAAGCGCCGTCGAGTTGCCGGCGTTTGAGCTCAATCCAGGCGCGTCTGTGACCGGTGTGTTGCTCTCGGGCTCGGCTGATCGCGCATTGATTTCCTCGTCCGATGGCTACGTGTATCGCTACGACTTGCGTGATTTCAGCAAACCGCTTTTGGCTGAGGCGAAACAAATTTTGCCGCAAGGCGTCGCTGTCACGGCCATGACATTTCTGTCTGGCGAACAGTCGCTAGTGGTTGGTGGTTCTGACGGCTCATTGTCGGTCTTTTTCCGCTTGCAGCGCGAACAAGCGCAAACCGGCGATGGTTTTGAGTTGGTTCACAGTCGCACCCATCAAAACATGCCGGGTGCGGTCGTTGATTTATCTGAGGCACAGCGCGATAAGTCCTTTGTTGCCACCGACAACCGGGGCAACGTTCACGTGCTGCACTCGACCTCGGATCAAGTGCTATTTGAGTTTGAGCGCACCGATGACCCAAGCAGCAGGACCATCGGAATGGTGTTTCCGCGCAGTGACGGTGTCCTTTTGGTGTCCGAAGCGGGTCATGTCAGTGGTTGGCAGTACAGCAATGCGCACCCGGAAATCACGCTCAAGGTGCTCTTTGACAAAATTTGGTATGAAGGCTACGCCGAACCTGGCTGGACATGGCAGTCAACCGCCGGTGTTGATACGGCTGAGCCCAAATACTCATTGGTACCCCTGGTGTTTGGCACCCTTAAAGCGGCGTTTTATGCGCTTTTGTTCGCCACGCCGATTGCCTTGATGGCGGCCATTTATACCTCCGAGTTTGTCCATCGCACGGTGCGCGCGACCGTTAAACCCGTGATGGAAACCATGGAGAGTTTGCCCACCGTGGTGCTTGGGTTCGTTGCTGCCCTGATTTTGGCGCCACTGGTCGAAGAGTGGATCGGCGCGGTACTGCTTGGGTTTATTGCCGTGCCGATCGGGTTAATGATTGGAGCCTTCATTTGGCAAACGCTGCCGCCTAACGTTGTCTTGCGCTTTGATGGGATGCCTAAATTCCTTTTGATGGTGGTCAGTATCCTGTTCTCGGTGGCCATTGCAGTCAATCTGGGCCCTTCGTTTGAAAACGTCTTGTTCTATGGTGACTTCAAAGCTTGGACCACTGGGCGTATTGGAACCGGCACACCTTTTCTCTTTCTGATCTTGTTGCCCCTGTCCTATGTCGCGGTCTCGTGGTTGTTTGGTCGCCTGTTGGGCCATCATTACAGAGAGTTTGTTGGTGATCGTGGCCGCTCGGCTGCCGGTGCACTGGATTTCGTGCGCTGGGCTGGGTTGCTAATTGCGGCCATGGCGCTGAGCTTTTTGGTGGCCTCTACCTTCACACTGATCGGCTACGACCCGCGCGGTGGCTTGATTGACAATTATCAGCAGCGCAACGCCTTGGTCGTTGGGTTTGTGATGGCTTTTGCGGTGATCCCCAATATCTACACGCTAGCCGAAGACGCGCTAAACGCTGTGCCAGGTCACTTGCGCGCCGGCAGCTTAGCCTGTGGTGCCACGCCTTGGCAGACCGCAATGTGGGTCATCGTGCCCACAGCAGCCTCGGGGGTGTTCTCAGCCGTCATGATGGGAATGGGACGGGCGGTTGGCGAGACCATGATTGTGGTCATGGCCGCCGGTAACACGCCAGTGATGGAGTGGAATATTTTCTCGGGCTTGCGCACGTTGTCAGCCAACATCGCCATTGAGCTGCCCGAAGCGGTCAAAGATGGAACGAACTATCGCGTGCTCTTCTTGGCTGCATTGACGTTATTCATCATGACTTTCTTCATCAATACGATTGCAGAGTTGATTCGCCAGCGTTTCCGTAAACGCGCATTCCAGCTCTAAGGAACCTATGAATGTCGACCGAGACTGAACAAGTAACTAAATCAGGGTCTGGTGGCCGGCGAGTCAGGCGATTTACGGCTGACATGTCGGCGATTGC
>SKIZ01000163.1 GCA_007116135.1 Burkholderiaceae bacterium | reverse complement strand
TCAAACGAGCCAAAAGCAACAAAAATGGTTTTTATTGGGCGCAAGCTGCCAAAAGAGGTCTTCACCAAAGGCCTCGAGCAGTGTCTTGCTAGATAGCCTATCATCGACGATTGCTCGGTGAGTGACTGAAATGGAGTATACGCATGGCAACGAAGTCGGCAACCAAAACGGCAACCAAAGCAGCACCGAAAAAAGCGAAAGCTCAAAAGTCGGATGACACATCAATTCCGACCGAGGCACAGTTACTTAAGATGCCCGAGTCTGATTACATGAACCCCCGTCAGCTTGCGTTCTTCAAGCAGCGCCTGCAACTTCTTGAAGATGAAATTCTGACCAACGCTGATCAAACCACTGAGCATCTGCGCGAAACACAATTCGTGCCCGATCCGGCCGATCGCGCCACGATCGAAGAAGAGCACGCCTTGGAGCTACGTACGCGCGACCGCGAACGCAAACTACTGAAAAAAGTGCAACAATCTCTCATGCGCATCGAGTCAGGTGATTATGGCTGGTGTGAGGAGACTGGCGAAGCCATTGGCATTCCCCGACTTCTTGCTCGCCCAACCGCCACGCTCTCGCTCGAAGCGCAGGAACGTCGCGAAATGCGACAAAAGATGTTTGGCGATTAAACCCGCTGAAGCGTCCGATATTCATTTGAACCGCACAAAACGAGCCGCCAGCGGTTTTGTGCGAGACCCCGAAGGTTTTTATGGAACAATTTCACGCAACGACCATCGTCTGCGTGCGCCGCGGCAACCGCGTCGCTATGGGAGGAGATGGCCAGGTCACGCTTGGTAACATTGTCATCAAGGGCAGTGCCCGAAAAATCCGTCGACTCTACCAGGACAAGGTCCTAGCCGGCTTTGCCGGGGCAACAGCCGATGCGTTCACCCTGCAAGAACGGTTTGAGAGCAAGCTCGAGAAGCACCAGGGCAACTTGATGCGCGCAGCCGTCGAGCTTTCGCGCGATTGGCGCACCGATCGGATCTTGCGCCGCTTAGAGGCCATGCTGATCGTCGCGGATCAAGACCACACCTTGGTTCTAACGGGTAATGGTGACGTACTAGAACCCGAAAACGGGTTAGCTGCCATCGGATCGGGTGGCGCTTACGCGCAATCGGCCGCGCTCGCGCTGCTGCGGCATTCGACGCTGGAACCAGCCGAGATCGTCAAGTCATCGCTGGCCATCGCCGGCGACCTTTGCATCTATACCAACCAGCAACACATCATCGAAACTTTGTAATTCGCCACTCGAGGCAAGCCATGTCAGCATCTTCAATGACCCCAAAAGAGATTGTCTCGGAGCTCGATAAGCATATCATCGGGCAAGGCGCCGCGAAAAAAGCGGTCGCCGTCGCTTTGCGCAATCGCTGGCGCCGTCAACAAGTACCCGAGCCTTTGCGCCACGAGATCCATCCGAAGAATATTTTGATGATCGGCCCAACCGGTGTTGGCAAAACCGAGATCGCCAGACGGTTGGCCAAGCTTGCCAATGCGCCGTTTATCAAGATTGAAGCGACCAAATTTACTGAAGTCGGTTATGTTGGGCGCGACGTCGACACGATCATTCGTGACCTCGTTGAGATCGCCATCAAGCAAACACGCGAGCGCGCAACGAAGGCTGTGCAAACGCAGGCTGAGGATGCCGCCGAAGACCGCATCCTCGATGTTTTGATTACGCCGCCGCGCGCGGCCGATGGCTCGCCGATCCGCGAAGACTCCACGGCTCGGCAGACGTTTCGCAAGCGCTTGCGCGAGGGCTCGCTCGATGACATGGAAATCGACATCGAAGTCAACGCAGCGATGCCGCAGATGGACATCATGACACCACCGGGCATGGAGGAGATGGCCGAACAGCTCAAGGGCATGTTTGCTGGGCTGTCACGCGAGCAAAAGAAGACCCGAAAGATGAAAATTAAAGAAGCCTTCAAGCAACTTGTGCAAGAGGAGGCGGGCAAGCGCGTCAATGAAGAGAATCTGAAGTCAGACGCAGTGCGTCTCGTCGAACAACATGGCATTGTGTTTCTTGATGAGGTCGACAAAATCGCCTCTCGGCAAGAGTCTGGTGGTGCTGCCGAAGTCTCACGCCAAGGCGTGCAGCGCGACTTGCTACCGCTAGTCGAAGGCACCACGGTCACAACCAAATACGGCATGGTGCGGACCGATCACATTCTGTTTATCGCCTCGGGTGCTTTTCACCTATCAAAACCATCGGACCTGATTCCTGAGTTGCAAGGAAGATTTCCGATTCGGGTTGAACTTGAATCCCTAAGCGCTGATGACTTTGTCCGCATTCTGAATGAGACCGATGCGTCCTTGACCAAACAGTACACAGCTTTGCTCGGCACCGAGCAAGTCAGTCTGGATTTTGCAGCCGATGGTATTCGGCGCATGGCTGAGCTTGCCTCAGAGGTCAACGAGCAGCACGAGAATATTGGTGCAAGACGTCTTTATACGGTCATGGAACGTCTACTTGAAGACGTCTCGTTTGATGCAACGACCTACAGCGGTCAGACCATTGTGATCGATGCCGCCTACGTTGATGACAAGCTGCAAGCAACAGTCAAAAGCCAGGACCTTGCACGTTACGTCCTCTAATGCACCCTCCACACACGGGAATCAACCCATGCCAGACCGATTGACCATCATCACGACACGCAGCGGTGACCAAGGAACAACCGGCTTGGCCGACGGCTCTCGCGTCAGCAAGACCCACCTGCGGGTCGTGGCGCTTGGCGAAGTTGATGAATTAAACAGTCAACTTGGGCTATTGATGGCTGAGCTCAATGAGCTCGATCACCACCAACGCATCAAACCAATTGCTAAGCTACTTCGCCCAATTCAACACGCGCTGTTTGACATTGGTAGCGAGTTGGCCATTCCTGGATACAGCCAGCTTCAATCAGCACAGTTAGCCCACCTAGATGAGGAGGGCGAGAAACTAAACGCGCAACTGCCCAGCCTCAAAGAGTTCATCTTGCCCGGTGGCTCTCGTGCAGCCGCCCAGGCACATGTCGTGCGCAGCGTATGCCGACGCGCCGAGCGCGCAGTAGTCGCCATGCACGAAGCTGAGCTTAAGGATCTCGCTGCCAATAGCGACCAACTGCTGTCGCAGCGTTACTTGAATCGCTTGTCAGATCTGATGTTTATCGTCGCGCGCACAATAAATCAGGCACTCGAAGTGCCTGATTTATTGTGGAACAAGGCAAACTGAGACCTAAATCTCGACCCCAGCGGCATGGGCCTGCTCATCGGCATGGTAAGAAGAGCGAACCATTGCACCGACTGCTGCGTGGCTAAAGCCCATGGCGTAAGCTTCGCGCTCAAACATGGCGAATGTGTCGGGGTGTACGTAGCGCAGCACTGGAAGGTGATGCACTGAAGGCTGTAAATACTGACCGATCGTCAGCATGTCGACATCGTGAGCGCGCATGTCACGCATGACCTGCAAAATTTCCTCATCCGTCTCACCAAGACCGAGCATCAAGCCAGATTTGGTCGGCACGCCTGGGCAACGCTTTTTAAAGTCCTGCAGTAACTTTAACGAATGGAAATAATCCGAGCCTGGGCGAGCCTGTTTGTAAAGACGCGGCACTGTCTCTAGGTTGTGGTTCATCACATCAGGCGGTGCTTGGTCAAAGATGCCAAGCGCACGCTCAAGACGTCCACGAAAGTCGGGCACCAACACTTCGATTTTGGTGGCCGGCGACAAACGGCGCACATATTCAATGCATTGAACAAAATGACCGGCACCGCCATCGCGCAGATCGTCCCGATCAACTGACGTGATCACCACATAATTCAACTTCAATGCGGCAATGGTCTTGGCCAGGTTCAGGGGTTCGTCTTGGTCTAGGGGGTCTGGGCGGCCATGGCCAACGTCGCAAAACGGGCAACGCCGGGTGCACTTGTCACCCATGATCATGAAGGTGGCCGTGCCCTTGCCGAAACACTCGCCAATGTTGGGGCACGAGGCTTCTTCACAAACGGTGTGCAGATTGTGCTCGCGCAAGATGCGCTTGATGTCGTAGAAGCGCGACCCCGCCGGCGCGGCTTTGACGCGAATCCAATCGGGCTTTTTGAGTCGTTCAGCCGGCACGATTTTGATTGGTATTCGGGCCGTTTTGGCTTCTGACTTTTGTTTTGCTGTCGGGTCGTAGGTTTGTGCGCTAGACATCGTGGATCCTTACCGGTCAAGGTCGCGCGTACCGAGGCCTTCCCGATCCGTGCGCCTGAAACAATTCCCTAGCCAATCATTCTACTCTTAGTTGCCCGTGCTCAATGATTTTCCCTGCCAGCTTCAAGGCCACGTCATCACAAGACGCTTTGACCCCGGCCTGCGCCAGGCTGGTCGTGGTCAACCCCTCATAACCACAAGGATTGATGCCATCAAACGGCCCGAGATCGAGATCGACGTTTAGCGCCACACCATGATAAGTGCATCCTTTGCGTACCTTAAGACCTAGGGCTGCGATTTTGGCCAGTTCGCCCGACGTTTGCGGCAGGTAAACTCCTGGGGCACCGGGCTTGCGACAGGCATCAGATAACCCATACTGCCCCAGGGTGTCGATGACGGCCTGCTCCAAGGCCTGCACCATCTCACGGATATTGAGACCCGTGCGCTTGAGGTCCGCGAGCACATAAAGAACCGCCTGACCGGGGCCGTGATAGGTGACTTGCCCGCCGCGGTCTGATTTGACCACGGCAATGTGATGCGGATTCAAAACGTGCTCAGTTTTTCCGGCTTGCCCGAGCGTATATACCGGTAAGTGCTGCAGTACCCAGAGTTGATCCGTCGTCGATGACTGACGTTGCTCGGTGAAGTCGCGCATCGCTTGCCAAACAGGTTCATAGGGCATCAGTTGCGTCAGGCGCCAAACACCAGGGACCCCGGTGGCCTGAAATTGCATCACAACACCAATGACACCAACGGATGCGTGTGCAGTGCACGATACAAGTCATCGAGTTGCTCGCGCGATGTTGCTGTCACCGTAAAGGTCAAACCGATATAGTTGCCTTGCTTGCTCAATCGGGTCTCAACGGTATCAACGTCAAACTCTGGGTCGTATTCCAAGACGACGTCAACCAGTGTTTGCGTCAGATCAGGGTCTTGTTTACATAAAACTTTGATTGGAAAGGCACAGGGGTAATCGATTAACGACGTTTTGTGCCCATTGGCAATATCATCAGACATCCACAGCCCTCATCACAAACTCAATTGCGCAATTCGATCATCATACGCTTGACGTAACTTGACATAAATTGGGCCCGGCAAACCCTTCGCGATGGGTTTGCCATCAAGCTCAACCACGGGCAAAACCTCGCGCGTGGCTGAAGAAACCATTAATTCATCGGCTTGGGCCAAGCGATCGCGAGACACCGACTCGAGCGAAAACTCGATTGAACAGGAATCGCATAACTCCTGAAACAGACCGTAACGGATGCCTTCCAAAACCAGATTATCGCGCGGCGCACCGATCACCCTGCCTTGCTCGACCATCCAGACATTGCAGGCTGCGCCCTCGGTCATGATGCCATCGCGAAACTGGATCACTTCATCGACGCCAGCGTTAACAGCCGCCTGTTTGGCCAAAACGTTACCAAGCAATGAGATTGACTTAATGTCACAGTGCAACCAGCGCATATCGTCAATGCTAATCGCTGTGACGCCTTGTTCGCGCGCCTTGCTTGAGGGCAATGCCATCGGTGCGGCCATCATGAACAACGTTGGCTTGACCGGCGGGTTCGGAAATGCGTGGTCGCGCTTGGCCACGCCGCGCGTGATTTGGATGTAGACCATCGCTGTTGGCATGGGCGGCTGCTTGGCCAATAACTCATCGATGAGCGCTGGCCAAGCCTGGCGACTCACAGGACTGGCCATATCAAGCTTGGCCAGACTGCGCTCTAGACGGTCTAGGTGCTCTTGCATGCGAAACGGTTTTTGATGATAAAGCGGAACGACTTCATATATCCCGTCACCAAAAATAAACCCTCGATCAAGCACCGACACGCAGGCTTCAGATAGAGCAACGTAGCGGCCATTGAGGTATACCTGTGGGTTGCCTTGCACGCCCTGTATAGACTCAAACAATTGATAGACCCCTCATTAGATCGTCCCCAAAATCATTTACTGCAACCAGAGTCTGAATTGATCCAGTGCGCGGCCAAAAAACCCCGCGCGCTCGACTTCAGACAACACATCGAGTGGCAATACACGCAAAGCTTTGCCATCCAGTGTCAGCGTCAAAGTGCCTACGCGCTGCCCAGCTTGCAACGGTGCGAGCAATGGATCCGGGCGCTCAGCCACGAGTTGCACGTCACCGGTCTTGCCGCGCGGCACGGTTAGCCAAATATCCTCGCGACTACCAAGCGCAGCCTGCTCGGTGGTGCCTTCCCAAACACGAGCCTGAACCGCGGCCTGTCCACCCTCGAACAGTTTGATCGTGTCAAAGTTCTGAAAGGCCCAATTCAAAAGCTTCAAGCTCTCCTCGGCTCGCGTCGATTCGCTATCGGCGCCAACCAAAACGCTAATAATACGGCGCTCACCACGCTTGGCTGTCGCAATCAGGCAATAGCCTGC
>SKIZ01000161.1 GCA_007116135.1 Burkholderiaceae bacterium | reverse complement strand
ATGACCCGGCCCACAACGTATGCCATTTGATGACGAAAGAACAAATTGCCCAAGACGTGTACCTGACAATCGTGCGCTAAACGCCGTGAGCTGTCTCGCGACACCCTCTGATTGAATTCGCGCACGCCGGCCCGGGCTAAGCGTTGCACATCCCGAGGTAAATCATCAAAGCCGCACGCCATCCCGAAATCAGCCAAAATCCGCGTGAGCGACTGACGCAGTCCGGTTTGCGCCGGGTAATAAACACGGTATGCGGGTTGATTGCTATCGAGGTAGTCTGTGGCCACGGCGGGGCGCACAAAAAGAAAGTTGTTTTGAAAGTAATCTCGATGCAAGGCTCGGCAAATAACCGAATTAAAGAACGTCTCGGCACACTCAGGCTGGTGATGCTCGGCAAGTAGGCTGACAAAGCTTTGGCGTACGGCCTGCCAAAAGATCTGCTGTCGCTGACTTGGGGCATTGGGTCCCGATTGCACATGTGTCTGTATCACGGGCGCCATCGTGCGCAGGCAATCGCGCACACGACGATCGTAATACTCGATGCGTTCACGCGACAGGGTCTGCATGCCAAGCCAATCCCCGGCTTCGAACAAGGACTTGGCGCGTTGCGCGCTATAGCGAAACAGGCTGTAGTGACGATTGAATCCAGCCAAGATCGTTTGAGCAACTGCCAGCGGATCGGTCATTGTTGACTTGGGTTCGATCGCGATCGTTTCGGATGTCTGCATGGGCGAGCTCGGCTGTCGTTGTCGATAGGCTGCTTCTCCCATTATGATGAGTCCATCATGTTCCTGCAATAACAACGACCGACATAAGGCTACAAACCATGAACCCCCAAGAACACCGGTTGACATACCCATTCAATGACACACTGCCAGAGCCCGGTCGCGGCCTTGAGGTCGCACCAGGCGTCTACTGGATCAGGATGCCCTTGCCATTTGCGTTAGACCACATCAACCTGTGGTTGCTGCGCGATGAGATTGACGGCGTTGCCGGCTGGACCATCGTGGACTGTGGTATTTGCAAGGATGAAGTCAAAGAGCTTTGGGAGTCGGTGTTCGAACATCTGCTCCAAGGCCAGCCCGTGTTGCGGGTAATTTGTACGCACATGCATCCTGACCACATCGGCTTGGCCCACTGGCTGTGTGACCGATGGAATGTGCCTTTGTGGATGAGCATGACGGACTATATGACTGCTCGGCTCTGGTCCGGCGGCAGCAGCAGCAGCGCCGCTGGTGGTGAGGGTGCCTATCAGCATTTTTATGCCCATGGCATGCGCGACGAAGAGTCATTGGAGAAAATTCGCGCGCGCTCGTCTTACTACAAGGGGATGGTTCCAGATGTTCCCAAACAGTTTATACGTCTGATGCATGGCGATGAAATCCAAATTGGCGGTTCAACGTGGCGAGCCATTGCTGGATACGGTCATGCACCAGAGCACTTATCGTATTACTGTGCCGACAAAGGCGTGCTGATCTCGGGCGACATGGTCTTGCCTCGAATTTCTACCAACGTGAGCGTGCACAACCTAGAGCCCATGAGCAATCCGCTACCGCTTTATCTCCGTTCTCTAGACGCCTACGGCGACCTACCGGAACAAACCCTGGTTTTACCATCGCACGGCAAACCTTTCGTTGGCCTGCACGAGAGAATCGCGCAGCAACACACGCACCACCAGGAGCGTCTAGCAGATGTACTTCAGGCGTGTGTAACGCCTTTATCGACATTTGAGGTTGTGCCGGTGCTATTTAAGCGGTCGCTGGACTTGCATCAAATGACTTTTGCCATGGGCGAGGCCATCGCGCATCTGCACGCCTTATATTTTGAAGGGAAGTTAAAACGGCTGGTTCAACCCGATGGACTGATTCAATTCGTGCGGCCATGAAGAAACAGCGTGACACCCAACTGCTGCATATTGGCAGTGCACCATTTGACCCCACTGACCATATCGCGCCTGTAGGCCTGCCTTCGATACGAACGAGCACCGTTCGTTTTGCCAACATGGCAGCGCTTGAACAAACGATGGCCAAGCGAGCCATGGGTGAGCGCGTCACGACGTATGGCATCAGTGGCATGCAAACCCATCGCGCACTTGAAGAAGTGTTTCTAGCGATCGAGGGCGGGTCCTATTGTGTCTTAAGTAGCTCTGGCTTGGCATCGATACATCTGGCGCTGATGAGTCTGCTCAAGGCAGGCGATCACATCCTCATAACGGACAATGTCTATGGCCCTGTTCGGGTCATCAACGAGACCATATTTAAACGTTTCAATATTGATGTGACGTTTTTTTCGCCGGCTCGTGATCGGCTCAGTGAGCTTATCAAACCGAACACGCGACTTGTCTATGCTGAATCGCCAGGCTCTTTGCTCATGGAAATGCTGGATTTGCCCGCCCTTGCCAAACAAGCAAAACAGCTAGGTCTATCTGTGGTGGTCGACAACACATGGGGCTGCGGCATATACCAGCCCTTAGCGCTCGGTGTTGATGTGTCTGTTGTTGCTGGCACCAAATACATCAATGGTCACTCTGATGTTTTGCTTGGGGCAATTGTGACTGGTCGAGACGATTTGGCACAACAGATTCATCAGATGCAATACGCCTTTGGCAACAGCGTTAGTGCTGATGATGCCTGGCTCTCACTTCGAGGCGTTAAAACGCTGGCCGTGCGCCTGCGTCAACATGCTCAAAACACCCAAGCCGTCTGTCAGTTCTTGAGCAAGCACCCGAAAGTTAGCCGAATATACGACCCGGCTTGGCCACAAGACCCCGGCCATCAAATTTGGCGTCGTGACTGCACCGGGGCCAACGGTTTAATCGCGGTATCGCTCAAATGCACCCCGCACCAGGCGCAAGCGTTTGTCGATCGCCTATCGCTTTTTGGCATTGGCTTTTCCTGGGGGGGGTATGAGAGCCTGGTTCAATGGGTCAGTCCTGCCGTTTTGAAGAACCACTCCTATTGGCAAGAGCGCGACTTGGCTCTGGTTCGACTGCATATCGGTCTAGAAGCCGTTGAGGATCTCATCGCAGACCTTGAGCAAGCGTTTGAGTGCCTGCCTTAGGCCGATCAACGGCGCCGGATAAGCTGACTTGCCACGTCAAGTGACTCCTGATAGCCGCCAGCCTCTGAAGGCGAGGTGACGTAACGGCCGTTGACGGCTATCGATGGCGTGCCTTGAATCGCGTAGCCTTTGGCCAGTTGATCGGCTCGACTCGCTTTCGATTTAACGCCAAATGAATCCATTGCCGCGGTGAACTGCGCCCGATCGACACCTTGGTCAACGGCCCAATTAATCATGGCGTCCTTGGTAAACAGACGCTTTTTTTCTTGATGCAAGGCAATAAAAAACTGCGGGTGCAGGTCTAGTCTATCGACGGCCTCTAAGGCATAGTAAAAATACTGAAACGGTTTCATCGCCTGGTTGAAAGCCACTGGCACCGAACTAAAGGCCACATCACTAGGCAAGGTTTGTTTCCACTCTCGCACCAAAGGCTCAAGTACCGCGCAATGCGGACACGTATAGGCAAAAAACTCCAAAACCTCGATCTTGCCTGGCTCGGTTGGTTGCGGCGGGTTGACATTAACAAAGCGCTCTGCTGACTGCGCCAAAGCCACGCCAGTCACCATCAGTGAGACCGTCATTACTTTTGTTAAAAACTTCCACATGGTTTTGATCCCTAAATATGCTTCGATCTGTATTTGAACGTCATTGACGAACAACGTTCGCGGTTATTTTTTCAGTTGCCAACTTTTCGCGCGCCGCATTCATATCATCGAGCCGCGCGTATGGCCCGACTCTCACCCGGTTAACTAAAACCCCGTTAACCTCGGCACGCTGTATCTGAACCGGCAGACCCAATAACAACATTCTGGCGCTTAGCGCTTCAGCATCTTCAAGAACACGAAACGCGCCGACTTGCAAATAATAACTAGCTTGTGCACCACTGGCACTCGGCGAGCTCGGCGCTGGTGGTGGTGGCGCAGGCGGCGGCGGCGGTGGGTCGGGCAATGGTGGCTTACTTTGCGAATCCGCTGGCAACGTCGCTATCAATTCACCTAGCGCATCCTGGGCCTGCCCGGGTGTTTGGACCGTTGGCACCAAACCTGTATTAGGGTCCGGGCTGACCTCAGGACTAAGCTCGGTATCTGCCAATGGTCTGCTGGCTCGATCTTCGAAAGGCATCGGCGAATGCATCACAAGGTAAGCAACGACCGCTGCAGCGGTTAAGCCCAGCAGCAGCCCAGCTATCAGGCCATAAAAAGTACTGCCTTTGGACGTGGTTTTGCGCTTAGCCATGATTGATATCTCGATTACATTCGCTCGGGAGCGCTAACACCAAGTAAGTCTAGCCCATTGGCCAGAACTTGGCGTGTGGCGTTGGCCAGACGCAGTCGAGCACACTTAAGTGCTGGATCGTCAACCAGTATTCGTTGGTCGTTGTACCACGCATGAAATTCCGCTGCACACTGACGTAACCAGAACGCCAACAAATGCGGCGATAGTTCACGTGCGGCCTGGCGCACGAGTCCGGGTAATTCGGCAAGCCGGCGCAACAAAACCTGTTCGGTTGGCGCAATCAAGCGTTGACCATCGCCTTGCTGTAGCTCATTTGTTTGAACCCCAGCAGTGGCGAGAATTGAGCAAATTCGCGCATGGGCGTATTGAACGTAATAAACCGGATTCTCCTCCGTTTGTGCACGCGCCAAGTCAACATCGAAAATAAACTCTGTATCAGCGCGACGTTGTATCAGGAAGAAACGCACCGCATCACGCCCTACCCAGTCGATTAAGTCACGCATGGTTACGTAGCTGCCGGCTCGCTTGGAGAGTTTGACCTCCTGACCGTCGCGCACAACTTTTACCATCTTATGCAAGATGTAAGAGGGGTAGTCTTTGGGGATGCCCAACTTTAAGGCTTGCAGTCCGGCGCGCACACGCGCGACTGTGCCATGGTGATCCGTACCTTGTATGTTGATGGCCTGGTGGTAGCCGCGCTCCCACTTGTTTACATGGTAGGCAACGTCTGGAACGAAGTAGGTGTAGCCACCCTCACTTTTGCGCATTACACGGTCTTTGTCGTCACCGGTCTGCAGTTCCGTTGTTCTAAGCCATAGGGCACCTTCATGTTCGTACGTAAAACCTGAGGCAACCAACTGCTCAACGGTCTGCTCGACTTTGCCGCTTGTATACAGGGAACTTTCGAGGAAATAGTGATCGAAGGCCAGTCCAAAAGCCTGCAGATCCAAATCTTGTTCACGCCGCAGGTACGTTACGGCGAACTCGCGTATGGCATTGACGTCGTGCACATCGCCTTTGGCTTTAACTGGCTCTCCATCAGTGGCTTTAACCGTTTTGCCTTCGAGATAGTCGCGCGCAATATCTTTGATGTAGTCACCGCGATAGCCATCTTCGGGGTAGTCGTTTGCCTGCGGGTCAATGCCTTTGGCGCGAGCTTGCACACTTAGTGCCAAATTATCAATTTGATTGCCCGCGTCGTTGTAATAAAACTCTCGCTGCACGGTGTCGCCATTGGCGTCAAACAGTCGGCAAATGGCGTCGCCAAGCGCCGCTTGTCGGGCATGCCCAACGTGTAGGGGCCCCGTTGGGTTAGCAGAGACAAACTCCACCAAAACTTTGTTGTCGGTTTTGGGCCAATAGCCGTATCGTTCTTTTTGCTCATCACAAAGCTGCAGAACCGCCGCACACGCCTTGAGCGAGAGTCTGAAATTAATGAAGCCTGGGCCTGCGATCTCCATGTGCTCGATTAAGTCGCTGACTGTTTGATCGTGCTTTAGCTGCTGCACAATCTCTTGGGCCAAGTCGCGCGGCGAACGGCCAACCGGCTTAGCCAGTTGCATCGCTAGATTGGTGGCGACATCGCCATGAGCGGCAACCTTTGGGCGCTCAAGCGTGACGTTGACGTTTGGGCTGTCAACGACAGATTGGGCGATTTTTCTTAGGGCAGACTCGAGCGTTTGCGTTTGCGCAGGCAACATAAGGATTTTTCATGCAAAAATTGAACAAATAATGATAGCCTGAAGATCAAGCCAAATACTGTGGTGCTAGTCAGCCCGCGGTATGTTTTGTAGGAGAACGACCATGCTTGTGAACTTTACTAGTGAAGTAGACGCCGATGTATTAATGATGGACGAACACGCCAAGCTGGTGCTACGAGCCGCTGGCAAAGACATCGGCGATACGATGCCCGAACACGGGGTATTTACGGTCGAACAATTACCAGAGGCAATCAAGTCTTTAGAGCGGTCAATCTCTGGTGACACCCCCCGGCCCAAAGATGATGACGATGAAGACGAGGATGATCCCGAGGCTGCTGCAAAACGAAAAGAAGTGGTCATTCTCGAGCAGCGCGCATATCCCTTGTTGGCAATGATGCGAAAAGCCCATGAAGCTCAAAAACCCATCTTATGGGAAACGGGCTCTGGCTGGTAACAAACCTTTGACTGGCGACTGGCTCGGAGGACCGAAGTCATCCGAGCATCGCCTTTCGTCATATATCGATATTAGATGCTTGGAGAGCATGGGTCTCGATGAAGTCGCGGCGCGGCTCCACGTGGTCTCCCATCAATGTTGTAAATATCTCATCGGCCGCGATGGCGTCCTCAATCTGCACTCGCAACAAGCGCCGAACCGCTGGGTTCATCGTCGTTTCCCATAACTGCTCGGGATTCATTTCGCCCAGACCTTTGTACCGTTGTTTGCTCACCGTGCGTTCGGCTTCGGCGCGCAGCCACGCAACGGCCTGACCAAAATGACTGATCGCAGCTTCTTTGCGTTTTTCACCCTCACCGCGCGACACTAAAGCACCCTCACCCAAAAAGTCCTTGAATGTTTCGCTTGCTGTTGCCAGGACAGCATAATCGGCGCCACGAATAAAGGCCTCATCAAACTGGGTCACTTTGATATTGCCATGATGATTACGCAGGACAACGATCTTGTATTTTTCGGTTTTACTATCGGGCTGCACCTGAACATCGACCGCTGCGGGCGCTAGTGGGTCACTGATTTGTGCCAAAAGCGCTTGGGCACTTTGTTTGGCACTTTCCTCAGAGTCGAGCTGTAAACTCACCCCACCCACAATCGCACCCAACGCGGTTTGGTCCATGAACCTTGAGAGCCGGTCAACAACAGCCTGTGCCAGCGAGTATTGGCGCGCAAGTTCCTGTAAGGCCTCGCCTTGTATCGGCTCAGCGCCTCGCGAGGGCACGACGGTCGCATCTTTAAGGGCCAGTTGCAACATGAACTGTGTCTCTTCAAGCTCATCTTTCAGATAGCGCTCATCTTTTCCGACCTTCACTTTATATAGTGGCGGCTGGGCAATGTATACGTGCCCATGCTCAACCAATAAAGGCATTTGCCGGTAAAGTAATGTCAGAAGCAGCGTACGAATGTGTGCGCCGTCGACATCGGCGTCGGTCATGATAATGATGCGGTGATACCGAAGCTTCTCAAGATTGAAGTCTGGCCCAATGCTGGTTCCAAACGCCGTGATCAACGTTGCAATCTGTTCGCTGGCGATCAACTTGTCAAAACGAGCTTTCTCGACGTTCAGAACCTTACCGCGCAATGGCAAGATGGCCTGGAACTTACGATCACGACCTTGTTTGGCCGAGCCGCCAGCCGAGTCACCCTCGACGATATAAAGTTCACACAACGCAGGGTCTTTTTCTTGGCAATCAGCAAGCTTGCCTGGTAAGCCGGCACCCTCGAGCACACTTTTGCGCCGTGTCATCTCACGCGCTTTGCGAGCCGCCTCGCGTGCGCGAGCTGCCTCGACAACTTTGGCGCACACAGCTTTTGCGTCGTTAGGGTTTTCAAGCAGCCAAGTCTCTAGTGTCTTGGCAACCGCATCTTCGACGGCGGGTCTGACCTCACTGGAGACTAACTTGTCTTTGGTTTGGCTGCTAAATTTTGGTTCGGGCACCTTTACTGATAAAACGCAGGACAACCCCTCGCGCATATCATCGCCTGTCGTATCTACCTTGGCTTTTTTAGCGAGCTCGTTATCAGCGATGTATTTGTTAATCACTCGAGTCATGGCTGCCCGCAGCCCTGTCAAATGGGTGCCTCCATCACGCTGCGGTATGTTGTTTGTGAAGCATAGAACTTGCTCGCTGTAGCCATCGTTCCATTGCATGGCTACTTCGACACCCACCAAGGTGCCGCCGGCCTCAGACTCGGTCATTACTGCGAATGTGTTTGGGTGCAAAACGTTTTTCGTGCGATTGATGTATTGCACAAACCCCATTACACCGCCGGAAAATGCAAAGTCTTCTTCTTTGCCTTGGCGTTGGTCAACAAGCTTTATTTTGACGCCATTGTTCAGGAAAGACAGTTCGCGCAGACGTTTGGACAATATGTCGTAGTGGTATTCCACATTATTGAAAATGTCCGTGTCCGCAAGAAAGTGGACTTCGGTTCCGCGCTTTTCTGTTTGACCCGTGACGCTCAAGGGCGCCACGCGCTCGCCATGGCGAAACTCCATTTGATGCACTTGTCCATCGCGTCGAATGGTCAGGCGCAACCATTTCGACAACGCGTTTACACAAGACACACCGACGCCGTGCAATCCGCCTGAGACTTTATAGGAGTTCTGGTCGAACTTGCCGCCAGCATGCAGTTCGGTCATCACAATTTCTGCAGCGCTGCGCTGAAACTCATCTTCCTGGTGGACATCGGTCGGAATACCCCGCCCGTTGTCAGTCACTGATATGGAGTTATCCGAGTGAATTGTGACCACAATCTCATCGCAATGACCCGCTAGTGCTTCATCGATAGCATTGTCGACGACTTCGAAAACCATGTGATGCAAGCCGGTCCCGTCCGACGTGTCACCGATATACATGCCAGGTCGCTTGCGTACAGCCTCAAGGCCCTTGAGCATCTTGATGGAGTCAGCACCGTAATTCCCGTTACCGTTCAGTTCATTTTCAGACATAGGTTAAATCCGCATTGGCATTACTACGTATTGGAAGGCATCATCACCGGGCAAGGTCAACAACGCAGATGCATTCGCATCGGGCATGACTGACCACCGAATCGTCTCTTGCTTGATGTTTGATAAGAAGTCGAGCAAATAGCTTACGTTGAACCCAACGTCTAGAGCTTCGTGTTCATAATTAACCTCGATCTCTTCAAGCGCCTCCTCTTGGTCGGCGTTAGTTGAGGAAGCCGTCAGATTATTATCCGCTAGCTGGAATCGGACGCTTCGCAGTTTGTCCGTACTTAAGATCGCGGCGCGCTGCAAACTAGCGAGCAACGCTTCGCGAGACACTTCGAAGTGACGTGTGTAATTGGTGGGTATGACCCGCTTGTAGTCTGGGAACTTTCCCTCCACAAGCTTAGACACGAGCTCAACCTGATCAAAGCCAAAACGGACCTGACCGGCGGCGCAATCAATTGATACTAACTCATCTGAGTCCGACAACAGACGTTGCAGCTCTTGTACGGTCTTGCGCGGGACAATGATCTCCCGTGGACTTTGGATGCCGTCTTGGGCGTGGCTGCAATGTGCCAGACGGTGGCCATCGGTGGCAACAGCTCGCAACATGCCGGGCTCGAACACGAGCAAGGTGCCGTTGAGGTAATAACGAATGTCTTGTTGTGCCATGGCATAGCTTGTCATGCCAAACAGATGCTTGAGCGTTCGTTGCGGCAAAGAAATCGATATATCTGTTGCCTCTGGTTCGGCAAGCGTCGGGAAGTCGGTGGCTGCTAATGTTTGTAGTGCAAAGCGGCTTTTGCCACATTGCACCGTCATTTTGTTGCTGACCAGAGAGATTGTTATTTGCTCGTTAGCTGGCAGCGCGCGCAAGATATCAAGAAGCTTGCGAGCACCCACTGTGACTGCCATGTCTTGGTCACCGGCACCAAACTCGGTATTTGTCGTGATTTGCACTTCAAGATCGGTCGCTACAAACGACACGACCTTGCCGCGTTTGCGCATCAGGATGTTTGCAAGAATTGGTAGTGTGTGGCGGCGCTCGACAATGCCAGCAACCGTGGTCAAAGGCTTTAATAGCGCGTCTCGATGGGCTTGGATGAGTTGCATGGCTATCCTTTTAATGTTTGTTCCAGCACATGAAGTGTGTGGTTGAGCTCAGCTTGTTTTGTGCGCAAATCGCCAATTTTTCGAACGGCATGAAGCACGGTCGTATGATCTCGGCCGCCAAAGAGGTCGCCAATTTCCGGTAGGCTTTTGTGCGTCAGTTCCTTGGCCAAGTACATCGCCACCTGACGAGGAACGGCTATTGCCGCAGGCCGGCGCTTTGAATACATATCAGCGACTTTGATTTTGTAAAAGTCCGCGACTGTCTTTTGAATGTTTTCGACTGTGACTTGACCGCTAGAGACCGATAACAAGTCTTTAAGGGCCTCGCGACATATCTCTACATTCAAGTCGTTGCGTCCGTGAAAGCGGACATACGCCAAGACTTTATGCAACGCGCCTTCAAGCTCACGAACATTGCTGCGTAAATGCTTAGCAATAAAGAAGGCAACTTCCTCGGGCATAACAAAGTCCTCGGCTTGCGCTTTCTTTAACAAGATAGCAACGCGCATTTCTAGCTCTGGCGGCTCAATGGCTACTGTCAGGCCAGAGTCAAAGCGAGAGATCAGGCGATCATCAATGCCCGAAAGCTCCTTGGGATAGGTGTCGCTTGTGATGATGATCTGTTTGCCTTGGGCAACCATCGCCTCAAAAGCATAGAAAAACTCTTCCTGCGTTCGTTTTTTTTCCGAGATGAACTGTATGTCGTCGATCAATAAAAGATCGAGGGAGTGGTAGTACCTTTTAAAGTCATCAAAGGCCCTTCTCTGATAGGCCTTGACGACGTCTGAGACGTATTGATCCGCATGAACATAGCGAACTTTGGCCGAAGATCGTTGGCTGATCACTGTATTGCCAATGGCGTGAATCAAATGCGTCTTTCCCAAACCGACGCCACCGTATAAGAACAGCGGGTTATACGAGGTGCCGGGATTCTGAGAGACCTGCAAGGCAGCTGCTCTGGCGAGTTGGTTCGCTTTGCCCGTTACGAATGTTTCAAATGTCAGTTGGCTATTAAGACGAGACCGATTGTCAGAGCCCTGGCCTTGTTGAGACGCTGCCACGGCTTGCGGAGCAAGCTGCTCCGGTTTGTCAGCCTGCTGCTGCGCTGGTGCCTGTTGATCCGTGTCTGAATTGGCAACCAACTCAAGCTCCACCGAGGTCGGACCGTCATACCAAGCAGTCGCTAGTTCTTGTAAGCGGGTATGAAAGTTTCGTTTTACCCAATCAAGCTTGAATCGGTTTGGCAACGCTAAACGAACAGCACCACGCGCCGAGTCATAAGAAATCGGAGCGATCGGCCGTATCCAGGCACTGATTTGCTGTGAGGGTAATTCCTGCTCTAGCTGTCGCAAGCAGGATTGCCAAAATTCTTCCATGGGTGTCTTTGAGTTGTGGCTAAGTGTAACCCGAGCGGCGCGATGTTATCCACAGGCTCAGCGTCGAGCTCAGGCTATTTAGTTGACTTATGTCTCTTTATTTGATGAAATAGAGGGCTTTCCCCAATTTTCTGGGTCTGGACATCATGAAACGTACCTATCAACCATCAGTTACTCGTCGCAAACGCACGCACGGTTTTCGTGTTCGCATGAAAACTCGTAGCGGTCGGGCCATTATCAATGCCCGCCGCGCCAAGGGGCGCAAGCGCCTGGCCGTTTGAGCGAACTTTTGCCTCATACGAGCCCTATCTGCAGCAGATTCGCCTTGCCAAGTGATTTTGGCAAGCGTTTGTTCGTCCGTTTTTGCTCGGCGTTCTAACAGGTCAGGCAGCTTTGGCCTCCGAGCACTTTGTTTTTAGCCGCGACTATCGGCTTACACGGCCAGATGAGTTTAAATATAGTTTAGACTCGCGCCCTGTCGCCCGCAGTGCTTTGTTCAATATGCATTGGCGTGCGACCGACGAAAAACTAACTACCGCCAAACTCGGTTTAATCATTCCAAAAAGGCTGATACGCTCAGCCGTTCGGCGCAATACCATCAAGCGGGTTATTCGAGAGGCTTTCCGCCTCAATCGTGCACTGTTGCCCCCAGGGCAGCTGGTGTTCAAGCTCAAGTCCACGATTGCACCATGCTCATTAACTCAAACCAGGCAAGCTGTGCGTGCGCAAGTTCAAGACATGCTCAAGCACCTGGCTAGGTAACGCAGCATGGCTTGGTTATTGCTAAAACTCATTCGCGCTTATCAGTTTTTTCTTAGCCCATGGCTAGGTTCTAGCTGTCGCTTCAACCCCACTTGTTCGAACTATGCGATCCAAAGCATCCAGCGCTGGGGCGCCTTGCGCGGCTCGTGGCTTGCTGTCAAGCGCATCGGTCGTTGTCACCCATGGGCCGACGGTGGTGATGATCCGGTTCCTGAACGGTCCGAGCGAAAACAGTGACGCCAATTAAGGCTAAACTGCTACGTTTGATTGAACACTTTTCTTGTAGGCCAGTATGGATATCCGACGCACCATCCTGTTGATGATCTTTGCTTTTTCTTTGCTCATGTTGTGGAACAACTGGCAAGTTCATCAAACCGGAAGTTCTCTTTTTGGTGAAACACCTACAAGCCAAGACTCGGACCAACAGAGCTCGAGCCCCTCGGCTAGCCCTCAAGACGGCAGTGTGCCTTCCGGCATTCCAGCGCCCAGCACCGCCAGCGGTGTCCAAGCGCCTGCTGTGGCGCCGGTTGCTCCTGTTGTAGCGCCTGCGGCCAATACCATCGAGGTACAAACCGACGTCTTTCGACTCAAGTTTGACCCGATTGGTGCACAGCTCGTGCGTGCTGAGTTGCTGAAGTTTCCGTCTAAAAGTAGACCACAAGACGCTTTTGTGTTGCTTGAACAGCAGGATCAGGGACGTGTCTATATTGTTCAGACCGGTGTAGTCGGCCCGGCTGGCACTAACTTTCCAACACACCTTGTACCGTTTGAGCTTGTTTCAACCGAAACGAACATGACCGGTGACACGCTACCCATCACTTTCGTTAGCGAATCAGATGGCGTTCGAGTCACAAAAACGTTTAACTTCAGGCGCGGTGAATATGTTGTCGATGTCACGCACGAGATCGAGAACCTGACGGATCAGGCGATTTCACCGTCTCTTTACCTGCAAATCACCAGAGATGGTGATAGCCCTGAAGACACGTCCAGCTTTTACTTCACCTTTACCGGTCCAGCTGTCTACTCCGAGCAAGAGAAGTTTCAAAAAGTTTCTTTCTCTGACATTGAGCGCAAGCGGGGCTCGTATATCAAGTCTGCCGACAACGGCTGGCTAGCCATGATTCAACATTATTTCGTGACTGCCTGGGTACCACCCCAAGGCGTACAACGTACATATGACATGGCACAAGTGGGCAACAACCTATTTGCCGTCAGGAGCATTGAAGGCGTCGGCATGATCGCGCCAGGACAAAGCGTATCTGTTCCGAGCACCCTTTGGGTTGGTCCACAAGATCAAGGTGCCTTGGAACAAGTGGCCCCGGGTCTGGATCTTGTTGTTGACTACGGTTGGTTGACGATTCTTGCCAAGCCTTTGTTTATCTTGATGACTTGGCTGCACTCATTTATAGGTAACTGGGGCTGGACGATTGTTGTCCTGACCGTTTTAATCAAGCTGGTTTTCTTCCCGCTATCAGCCACAAGTTATCGGTCGATGGCGAAAATGAAGCAAGTGGCACCGCGCTTGCAAGCCTTGAAAGAAAAGTACGGCGACGATCGTCAAAAGCTCAACGCAGCGATGATGGATATGTATCGCACGGAAAAGATCAACCCACTTGGCGGCTGTCTGCCTATCGTGGTGCAGATTCCTGTGTTCATCGCACTCTACTGGGTGCTCTTGGCTAGCGTTGAGATGCGTGGTGCGCCGTGGATCCTTTGGGTGTCAGACTTATCGGCACGTGATCCGCTATTTATTTTGCCGATCATCATGATGGCAACGATGTTCCTGCAAATTAAGCTCAATCCAAAACCACCAGATCCTATTCAGGCAAGGGTCATGATGATTATGCCTTTAGTGTTTGGTGGCTTTATGTTCCTGTTCCCAGCCGGACTCGTACTCTATTGGGTCGTGAACAATATTCTGTCCATCGCACAACAGTGGTACATCACCAAAAAGATGACCGACGCGGCCAACCAGCCGCACCGTTAATGAGTTCGCTGGCGCAGCCGATCGCAGCCATTGCTACGGCAAGCGGTCGCGCCAGCGTTGGTGTGGTTCGAATTTCCGGTCAGGGCCTTGACTCCTTTTGTCGGGAGTTAATCGGGCATGATTTAACCCCCCGATATGCCCACTATCTACCGATATTTGACGGCGATGGTTCTTTGATTGACCAAGGTATTGTTCTCTTTTTTAATGCACCTCATTCCTTCACTGGTCAGGACGTCCTAGAGATACAAGGCCACGGTGGCGTGCCCACAATGCAACTTCTGCTGCAGCGCTGTTTAGCCGTTGGTAAGTCAGTTGGCTTGCGTCTTGCTGAGCCTGGAGAGTTCACGCTCAGGGCTTTCCTTAATGACAAGATAGATTTGGCGCAAGCCGAGGCTATCGCTGATCTTATTGATGCCACCTCAAGTGCGGCTGCCAAGGCTGCCGCTGCTTCGTTGTCCGGCGTTTTTTCCAACGAGGTTCACAAACTCTCTGAGCAAATCGTTGCGCTTCGAATTCTTGTTGAAGCCACTTTGGACTTTCCGGAAGAAGAAATTGAGTTCATCGAAAAGTACCAAGTCAAACAACAGTTAGAACAGATACTGAAGCAGATGAACCAGGTGCTTACAACCTCCTCGCAGAGTAGTTATTTGAAGGAAGGGCTGAAAGTCGTTTTGGTCGGCGAACCGAACGTTGGGAAATCTAGCTTAATTAACGCTATCTGTGGTCAAGATATAGCCATTGTTACTGATATAGCCGGAACAACGCGAGACAGAATACAAGAATCGCTCACGCTCGACGGTGTTCCAATCTTCATTACAGATACAGCTGGCTTGCGTCAAACCGATGATCCAATTGAAATGATCGGTATCGAACGAACATGGCAGGCGATCGCTCAGGCTGACGTTGTTCTGAACATCATGGATATACGCCACCGAACCTCACCTTTGTTTAGTTGGCCAAAAAAACAGGAATGGCGCGGCAAAGAAATTATTCATGTTCTTAATAAGTGTGACCATTTAGATAAATTAGATGGCATTTTAGATGGAGTTGATGAAAGATCTGTAATTTTATCGGCTAAAACAGGTTATGGGCTTGATCAGCTAAAACAGAAAATCCTACAAATTGCTGGCAGACAGGTTGGCGAAGTTTCCCCGTGGCTCGGTCGAACTCGACATGTTGCGGCCCTTGGCCTATCTTTAGAACACCTAAACAACGCAGCCCAACATGTCGCACATGATGACAAAGTGCTCGATTTGCTAGCAGAGGAATTACGTCTTTCGCACCTGGCGCTAGGTGAAATAACGGGTCAAGTCTCGAGCGACGATCTGCTTGGCCGCATCTTTTCTTCATTTTGCATTGGTAAGTGAACTCTTTGGGCTGTGGATGACGCTTTGGATAAGTTGTTTAGCGATTGGGGATAAGTGCACCATTAGGTCAGTTAGCAAAAGTTCTCCAACTCTATCCAGAAAGATAAACAGAGTTAGTCCACAGCCAAAAAAATCTTTAACAGTCTGATTTTCATAAGAATAATTTGTTTGTCCCACTTATCCACAGCCTCTATCATCCATAAGTAGTTATATATACATACTACTTGTATACAACCCGAGCAAAACGCTCAGACCGCGGAAAGTCGGGTAATCGCTTCATCTAAAGTTTCTTTTGTTTTTGCAAAACAAAAGCGTACGAGCTTATGGTTGGCCATCTGACTATCAGGATTTTTGTAAAACGCCGACACCGGTATAACAGTTACACCGTGTTCTTTTGTCAGCCACATGGAAAACTCCGCTTCGGGCGCATCTGATATGGCGCTGTAGTCAGCAAGCAAGAAGAATGTACCAGGGCATTTGTAGGGTCTAAAGCGGGTTTTAGCCAGACCTTTGGTCAACTGGTCACGTTTTTCCCTGTAAAAACTTGGCAGTTTTAGGTATGTCTGCGAATCAGTTGTGTAGGTTGCCAGTGCATGCTGCATTGGCGATGGCACTGTGAAAACCAGAAATTGGTGAACTTTGCGTAGTTCTTGGGTCAGCTTTGGTGGTGCGCAGCAGTAACCTATCTTCCAGCCGGTGGTGTGTGTCGTCTTTCCAAAAGACGAGATGACAAATGACCGATCGGCCAACATGGGTCGGCTAGCTAGACTCAGATGGCCCTGGTCTTCAAAAACAATATGCTCATAGACCTCATCGGACAAAATAAGGATGTTTGAGTTATCAACAATTGATTCGATTTCGTCTAAGTCCTGCTGCGATAAGACCGCACCAGTTGGGTTGTGTGGAAAGTTAAGCATCAGTAACCGGGTTTTTGCGGTAACGGCTTTTTTGACTTTTTGCCAATCGACCCGGAAAGTGTCCTGCACGTTGGTTGGTGGTTCCATTTCGACACTCACGGGCACACCGCCGGCTAGCTCAACCGCGGGTACGTAGCTGTCGTAGCTCGGTTCAATGATGATGACCTCATCGCCTTGATTTACCACCGACAGCACGGCGGCCATGATCGCCTCGGTAGCGCCGCTGGTCACTGTGATTTCGGTATCTTTATCGTATCGATGGCCGTAGAGCGCCTCAATCTTGTCTGAGACCACTTGTCGCAGGCTGTCAATGCCTGGCATATAGGGGTATTGGTTGTGGCCATCCTGCATCGCCTGGTTCATTAAAGCCAGTAGCTTGGGATCTGGGTTGAAGTCGGGAAAACCCTGACCGAGGTTAATCGCGTTATGATCAACAGCCATTTTGCTCATGACTGTAAAGATAGTCGTGCCAATGTTCGGCAATTTAGAGGTGAGTTGCATATCGAGCCTCAGGTTTCTTTTGAATGCTTAGAATCATAGAGAGTTTTTCGTTGTGATGTTTGGTCACATCATTTTTCGGCGTCTTTTAGGTGGGGTCGCGGCATTAGTAGGCGCAATCATTGCTGTAAGGATTGATATTCCCTTGCCATGGCTGTTAGGGCCATTGTTCACGATTGCAGCGTTACGGTTGCTATCAGCACCTGTTGCCACTTACAAGCCTCTCAGAAATGTTGGTCAATGGGTCATTGGTCTTTCACTAGGTTTGTACTTTTCTCCGGAAATCGTAAGGCTAGTGGCAAATCATTGGGTTGTTTTGCTTATTGGGACGGGGTTGTCGCTCTTATTGGCCACTGGTGGAACTTGGTTGCTTTATCGGGTTGGAAAAGTAGATATCAAGACAGCGTGGTTTGCCTCGGCCATTGGTGGCGCGTCTGAGATGAGCATCTTGGCAGAGAAGCACGGCGCCCGTGTTGACCTTGTTGCTAGTGCGCATAGTTTGCGGGTTTTAGCTGTCGTGACGATTATCCCCTTCGGGTTTGAAGCGATTGGTTTTTTAGGTTCCGATGATTCACTCATAACTGATGTCCCTTTCAGTTTCACCAATGCCCTCTTTATCAGTGCGGCATCGGTTTTGGTTGGTGCTTGGTTTTTTCGGATGGGAATAGCAAGCGCTTGGATTCTTGGGCCACTGGCAGCCGCGGGCTTCCTGACCCTGTCTGGTTTAGTGCCGACGTCTATGCCTGGGTGGTTCATTAACATAGGACAACTGTTCTTGGGTTGGGCCATTGGCGACCGCTACAGACCGGCGTTCTTTAAGGCTGCGCCACGATTCTTAACAGCAGTGGCGCTTTATTCAGTCAGCGCAATAGCGCTTGTGGCGCTAGTGGGTTGGGTTGTTTCAGTCAATAGCGATGTTGGACTAGCCACTTTATGGCTTGGGATGGCACCTGGGGGCCTGGCAGAGATGTCTATCACGGCTAAGGTACTTATGCTGGGTGTGCCCATGGTCACGGCGCTGCAGGTTTGTCGCATGGCGTTTGTGGTGATAACGGCTGGGTGGATTTATGAGAAGTACATACAACCGAAATTCGATTCGCAGGGATAGACGACCAACAGTTATCCACAACAAGCCTTGAGTTATGCACCGTTTTTCCACAGACTTATCCTGTTTCACGTGAAACATATAGGGATGGCTTGGGTTTAGCGCTTTATAATCAGACCCTATAAAGGTAGAAGGATACGCAAATGGCTGGTGACAACTCTTATGACGTCATCGTGGTTGGTGGCGGCCATGCTGGTACGGAAGCCGCTCTGGCTGCCGCACGGCGTGGTGCGCGGACACTTTTGCTGACACACAACATTGATACGCTGGGGCAAATGTCTTGCAACCCATCTATCGGCGGTATTGGCAAAGGTCATTTGGTCAAAGAGATCGACGCGCTCGGTGGTGCGATGGCCATAGCGACAGATGAAGCAGGCATACAGTTTAGAGTTCTGAATGGCTCGAAAGGTCCTGCGGTGCGTGCGACCCGGGCTCAAGCGGATCGAACGCTGTATCGCACCGCGATCAGATCTAGGCTGCAAGCCCAACCAAACCTTTGGATAATTCAACAGGCAGTTGATGATTTTATTGTCAAGGGAGATCAGGTCGTCGGCGTCGTAACGCAGATTGGACTGACTTTTGAAGCGCGAGCTGTCGTCCTTACGGCCGGGACGTTTCTCAATGGTTTGATACATGTCGGATTGAACAACTACTGTGCAGGGCGTGCGGGTGACCCGCCGGCTATATCTTTGGCAGCGCGGCTCCAAGAGCTTAAGTTACCTAAAGGCCGGTTAAAGACTGGGACACCGCCTCGACTTGATGGAAACACGATTAACTTTTCAAAGCTAGCCGAGCAACCTGGCGACTTGAATCCAGTACCCGTATTTTCATTTATGGGAAATGCGGCCATGCATCCCAGGCAGGTGCCTTGTTGGGTGACACATACAAACCCAGAGACCCATGACATTATTCGTGGTGGGCTCGACCGTTCGCCTATGTATAGTGGGGTGATCGAGGGCGTAGGGCCGAGGTATTGCCCATCAATTGAGGATAAGGTGCAGCGGTTTGCCGACAAGGAAAGCCACCAGGTTTTTCTCGAGCCGGAAGGCCTGGATACGACCGAGTTCTATCCCAACGGTGTTTCTACGTCGCTGCCATATGATGTTCAGTTGCGGATGATTCGATCGTTGCCAGGCTTGGAGTCGGCGCATATCGTTCGACCCGGCTACGCGATTGAGTATGACTATTTTGACCCGCGGGCACTTCATCCAACGTTAGAGACAATGGCGATCAGGAACCTTTTTTTCGCCGGGCAGATCAATGGGACGACTGGGTATGAAGAGGCGGCTGCGCAAGGACTTGTGGCGGGCATCAATGCAGCGGGTGTTTCACGTGAAACAGATGTTTTTATCCCAACGAGATCGCAGGCATACCTTGGTGTTTTAATTGACGATCTTGTTACCCGGGGCGTTACTGAGCCCTATCGAATGTTTACTTCCAGGGCTGAGTATAGGTTAAGCCTTCGGGAGGACAACGCTGATTGGCGCTTGACCGAAATAGGCTGGAAGCTTGGCTTGGTCGATAATGAGCGCTGGGATAGCTTCAATCGAAAACGCGACCTTGTTGAACAAGAGGTTCAACGGCTTAAATCGACCTGGGTCCACCCTGGGATCGTGCAAGCACATGAAGCAACGCGAGTGGTAGGCAAACCGCTAGAGAAGGAATATACGCTGGCGGATTTGCTTAAGCGCCCGCAAGTGACTTACCGGGATTTGGTGACATTGGAGACTTCAGGAGACGACCTTGCCCATCAGCGGGGGTTGGCGCCGGGAGTAGAAGCTGACCAAGTAGAGATTCAAGTCAAATACGAGGGCTACATTAATCGACAGCTTGAAGAGGTCGAACGACAGAAGCTACAAGAACAAATAAAGATACCGCAAGAGATGGATTATGACGCTTTAACAAGCTTGTCTTTTGAGGTTAGACAGAAACTAAAGCAGCATCGACCGGACAGTATTGGCGCGGCATCACGAATCTCTGGGGTCACGCCAGCGGCAATATCAACGCTTTTAGTCTTCCTGAAAAAAGGTGCGGGCCGCTCACGCACCCAGAGTGCTGCCTAATGTCAGAGTTGCCGGATATAACGGCTGAAGGGTTGCACAAAAAACTGCAAATCGCGGTTAGCCAAATACACCTTGAGGTTTCGACGAATCATCTTGATAGGCTCGTTGAGTATTTGTTTGAACTATCCAAATGGAATCGAACTTACAACTTGACGGCAGTCAAGGGGCTCGATGCAATGTTGAGCCAGCACCTCTTGGATTGTTTGGCTGTTGTGCCAGCCATAAAGCAATATGAAAAGCAAAACGGTACGCTTTTTCGTACGATTGCTGATGTGGGAAGTGGGCCTGGGTTGCCGGCGGTGGTTCTTGCGGTCTGTCTGCCCGAGCGCGAAATAATCAGTATCGATGCCGTCGAAAAGAAGACTACTTTTGTTTCACACGTTTCAAACCGACTGGGTCTAGTAAACTTGTCCGCCCAACACGCACGTGTGGAGCGCCTGAAAGCTGGCCTGGCGGACCTGGTTATCTCGCGTGCGTTTGCGTCGCTGGCTCAATTTGTCGAAAAGGCGGCCCACCTTGTTAACTCTGACGGCGTTATGGCAGCGATGAAGTCAAAACAGCTAGAGGCCGAAAGAAAATCGTTCGAAGGCCTACACACAGGCTGGCGAATCGACCAGGTAGATACCGTCGAAGTGCCGCGGTTGCATGCTACGCGTTTTTTGGCGTGGCTTAAAAGGGAAGTAGATCATGAGTGAGCGTTTACAAGCGACCCCACGGGTCTTGTGTGTTGCCAATCAAAAAGGTGGTGTTGGGAAAACAACAACATCAATCAATTTGGCGGCCGCGCTTGCTGGTCTAGGTCGTAGAGTTTTGCTTGTGGACCTTGATCCTCAAGGTAATGCGACCATGGGTAGCGGAATCGATAAATCGACGAGACAACGCAACCTCTATCACGTGTTGATCGGGCAGGCCACCATTGATGAGGTAGCGGCGAGCTCACCCGAAGGGGGTTATCAGGTTGTGCCGGCTAACCGTGAGCTTGCGGGTGCAGAAATAGATCTGGTGGACATGGATGATCGCGAGCGTCAACTAGACCAAGCGATACAGACCAGTGGGTCGAAGTATGACTACATTCTGATTGACTGTCCGCCAACACTATCATTGTTGACTTTGAATGGTCTAGCGGCAGCTGACGGTGTCATTATCCCCATGCAGTGTGAGTACTTTGCGCTAGAAGGCCTATCAGACTTGGTGAACACCGTTAAGCGCGTTCATCACAACATCAACCCCAAGTTAAATTTAATCGGCCTGTTGCGAGTGATGTTTGACGCTAGGGTCACCCTGCAGCAACAAGTCTCTGATCAATTGCAGAGCCACTTTAGCGACAAGGTGTTTGAAACCGTTATTCCCCGCAATGTCCGCCTAGCAGAAGCGCCAAGTTATGGGCTGCCCGGCGTGGTTTATGACAAAGCGTCCCGCGGTGCCAAAGCGTATATCGCTTTTGGCCAGGAGTTGATCAAGCGGCTCGAGCAGCGCTAATCCGAAAATTAGTTTGTTAGGAATACATCATGGCGACACGTAAAAAACAAAAAGGCCTCGGTAGAGGGCTTGATGCATTGTTGGGGGCTGACACGAATGCCCTCGATTCATTGGATGAGACCCGCGAGACGAAAGCCACTACCGAACTGTCCGTGGACGAATTGTCTCCAGGAAAGTACCAGCCTAGACGCTTGATGGACGATGT
>SKIZ01000138.1 GCA_007116135.1 Burkholderiaceae bacterium | reverse complement strand
TTGAACTCATCAAGCGAGCGCTGCACCTTGAGCAGCGCTTCGTTGACCTCGGGCACCAATGTCTGGTTAAAGCTGCGACCAAGCGCGGTGATTTCCGCTAGGGTTTGCTCGAGGTCACGACCAATTTGCTCAAACGGTATTTTCTCGATGTGATCAACAATCTCACTAATCTGCTGTTGCAACTCCTCAATGGTGCGCGAGGCAACCGTTGGAATCTGCACCGGCGAGGTGCCATCAAATTGGGCGCGGGCCGGCGTGCCTGGTCGGTTGATCAGTTGAATGTAGACCCCACCAGTGAGCAAGTTGGTTTGTTGCAGCTGCGCGCGCATCCCCAAGCCGATTGCAATCTGAATCTGCTTAGCCAGGTCAGGACTGTCAATCTGGGTAAGCTTGAATCGATCATAGGCAGCCCCTAGCATCGAAGGGTAGAGCGTTGCCTTGACGCGCGTGAAAAAACGCTTGGTCTGAGGGTCAAGATCGAGCTCAACTTTCTCAACAATGCCAATATGTAGACCGTGGAAATCAATATGCGCACCCACCTCTAGACCCCGGGTCGATTGGTCAAACCGCATCACGACAGGAACCGAGGGGCCTTGTGGCAGCATCTTGGCAGCCTGGTGCGAATCAAACAGACGAAAGACATGATCTTCTGACAAAGGCGCTTGCGGGCCGAAAGAGGCAAAGGCCAAGCCGCTTGAGAGCAAGGCCGCCAACGATCCGACTTGCACCTCTAGGCCATTGGGCCCGATCCCCACCTGTATGCCACTTTCATTCCAAAACCGCGTATTGGCATGGACATACTGGTCGTAGGGCTTATCAATAAAAAGCTCAATATCAACGCGCTCACCATCGGGATCTAACTGGTACTCCGTGACCACACCGACCGGAATACGCAGGTAGTAAATCGGCGTGCCGACCTCAATCGATCCAAGCGACCTGGTCCTTAACTGATAGTGCGTGCCCGGGCGATCACTGGTGATCGGTGGCGGTTGCTCAAGCCCCACAAAGGAGGTCTGCCGGGCTGCATGGATATCTTTGGCATCGGTATCGGCTTCAATATATGCCCCCGAGAACAGCGTGGCCAATCCAGTCACGCCCGTGACACCAATGGTGGGCCTGACGACCCAGAACTGGGTTTGATCGTTGGCAAGCGACTCGGCATCCTTGTCAAGCTGAGCCGTGACAATGACACCCTCACGATCGGGGGTCAATCGAATGCCGGTGACCGACCCGACGATGACGTCTCGAAACCTGAGCTGGGTTTTACCCTGCTCAATGCCGGCAGCCGAGCGAAACGTGATCTCGATAACCGGACCACGCATGCTCCATTCACGCCAGACGATTGAGGCACCGATGGCTGCGGCAATCAATGGGATTAACCAAACCCACGCCAAGTTGCGCTTGGGCCGACGCCCGACCTGAGGTGTTTTTGCGCTGGCATGTTCGCTTGCCTCGGATTGTTCAGATGACTGGCTCATGGATCTTCTTTAACGGTAACAACGAAAACACCTCAACCCTGTGTCACTGGCTGGGCCTGCCGGCTCACATCATGTGTGCGGCGACGATGCCCGGCCCAGCGCCACGCGAGCCTTGGATCAAATGAGTGCGCTGCCACCATGGTCAGTACAACCACAGCGCCAAACGCCACCGCCCCGCCACCGGGTTCGATACTCAAAAGGTTGCCAAACTGGCCAAGTGCCACCAAGAGTATCACGACAAAAACATCTAGCATGGACCAAGGGCCAATTGCCTCGACGAGCCGAAAAAGCCGGGTTCGTCGGCGCAACCCCGTTTCGATTCGCCGCTGGGTCTGCCAAAGCAGCAAGCCAAGCAGCAGAATCTTGAATATTGGGACGAACACGCTGGCAATGAACACCACCGCGGCGATCTCCCAAGAACCAAGCCTGGCCAACTCAATGACCCCACCCAAGATGGTATGGGCCGAGTTGCCATTGATCGCCTGAATCGACATGACCGGCAACGCATTGGCCGGGATATACAAAATCGCAGCGGACAACAACAACGCCCATGCCCGGGGCAAGCACGCGGGCGACGGCGCGCGCCGCGCCCCAGGCATGTGCACCGGCAGACCCGCATCCAAGGCCATAAAGCGCAGGCGCTCAGGGGAAAGACGCGAAAAGACAGTAAAAAACACCGCACTGACAGCCGTGGCGTATAGGCCAATACCGACCACGAGGCTGGCCAAATCGATGAGCTTGACAATAGACACCAGCGCGCCGACCAGAAACACCGGCACCATGCACCAGGGGCGCACTAAGCCAAGCACCTTAAGCGCGAGATCAAAATAGCCCGGCAAGCGCCCGGCCGCAAGCGGGGCCAGCAATAACAGCAGCAATATCAACATCAACAGCGGCAAAACAAAGCCGACTAAAGCAGTCAAGACCGCCACCAAGCCGTAACCAGCATGCCAAGTCGCGGCAACGGCACCCAAGAAAGTGCTCGACTGCGCCGAGCCCTGAAACGACAGCGTTGCCACGGCAAAGCCATTGGCCAGCAAAAACGTGATCAGCGCAGCCAAGACGCTTGCAAGCCAGGCCTGTGGCGTAAAGAGACCCGCACTTTCAAGCGTTTCATTGCACCGCACACAACGCGCCCACTGCCCGGGCTCAAGCGCCACGCGCTGATAATGAGCACCACAGCAATCGCAATTCAAACTAACCGGTTGGGTCACCGTCTCCCCTTATCCCGAACAAAGCAAAGCTCAAGGTCACATGATATTGCAATATCATGCAAAGCCGACCTGGTCATCCGAACATGGTCAACTCACGCTAGCTGGACCAGGTGATACGGCTCATCTTGACCTAAATCAAAATCGCCCCAAAACCAAATCGGCACACACGCAAGTGCGGCGCGACAATGGAATCTACCATTTCACCACGCCAGGAGCCCGATTAATGGCGACCAGTACCTCCAAAAACACCACAAAAAGCACCACATCTGGCCAAAAGACGGCCAAATCTGCCACCACGAGAAACAAGCCCAATCAGGCTGCGCCCCGGCGCGTTGCCGCCGGCGATGTTCTGGCCGTCACCAGTGCCGCAAGCGCGGCTCGCAAGACGCCGGCACAAGCCATTGAGACGGCCACGAGCGCCAAGGAAGTGGCCGTGCGCGACATCATTGACGGTTTGCTGCCAGAAAAAACCCATGAACTCGCCGAGGCGCTAGGCACCATCATGCAAGGCGCCTCACCTGACGATGCATTGGTTCTCAAACGCGCTTTGTTGACCCCAATGAGCCGGCCAGCGGGCAGTAAAAAGTCGCCCAACCCCGATGAGGAGCTCGCTGGCGACTGGCGCAGCGGCGCCTACCCCTACCGCAACCTGATGTCGCGCAAAGCCTATGAGAAGGCCAAATACCAATTACAGGTTGAGCTACTGAAGCTGCAGGCTTGGGTGCGCGAAACCGGTCAAAAGGTCGTGATTCTTTTTGAAGGCCGCGATGCCGCTGGCAAAGGTGGCACGATCAAGCGTTTCATGGAGCATCTCAATCCTCGCGGCTCGCGCGTGATCGCGCTGGAAAAGCCAACCGACATTGAAAAAGGCCAATGGTATTTCCAGCGTTACATCGAGCACCTGCCAACCAGTGGTGAGATCGTGTTGTTTGATCGCTCCTGGTATAACCGTGCCGGTGTTGAGCGTGTCATGGGGTTTTGCAGCGACAACGAATACGAAGAGTTCATGCGCCAGGCGCCTGAGTTTGAACGCAACCTCGTGCGCAGTGGCATTCACCTGGTGAAGTTCTGGTTCTCTGTCAGTCGCCAAGAGCAGCGCCGGCGATTCAAAGAGCGGCGCATCCATCCGCTAAAGCAATGGAAGCTCTCGCCCATTGACTTGGCTTCACTCGATAAGTGGGATGAGTACACCGCGGCCAAGGAATCGATGTTCTATCACACCGATACGGCCGAGGCACCATGGACGGTGATCAAGTCCGACTGCAAAAAGCGCGCTCGCCTAAACGCAATGCGCTACGTGTTGCACAAGCTGCCCTACACCAACAAAGACGTCAACAACTTGGGCTCGGTTGATCCTTTGCTTGTTGGCCGCGCCCACGTGGTCTACGAGCATGGCGAGCGCCCCATGGCGCTGCTGTAGGTTTGCCGCACTACTGTGCAATGGCCACAATCGCGGTGTAGATCAGTCCGGCCATCAAGGCCGAGGCTGGCACCGTGATGATCCAGGCGCCAATGATCTTAAAGACAATGGAGCGCTTGACTAACTCACCCTGATAGACCTTTTTGATTTTTTTGTATTCTTTCTTTGAGAGCGAGACCTGCGCGGCCTTGGCCTTGAGGTCTTGGAGCATCTGTTTTTTGGTTTTCATGTCCGCCTTGGTAAATTCTTCCAAGTAAGCCTCAACACTTTCCTTATCAGCACCGCTGTGGTGCATGCGAATCTCATGGACCATCGAGGAGAAGTTTGACTTCAGGCGTTCACGTAAAAAGCCCACACCAAAGACCCCGCCAATCGCAATGTGCGTCGAGCTCACCGGCAATCCAAGCTGAGAGGCCACAATGACCACCAAGGCTGCGGCCATGGCAATGCAAAAGGCACGCATCTGATCAAGGTCGGTGATCTCACCACCAACTGTACGAATCAGTTTGGGACCATACAACGCCAAGCCAATCGCAATACCAATGGCCCCCACAAACAAGACCCATAGCGGCACGGTTGCCGTGGCTGACACGCCTCCAGTTTGCACCGCATCAACAATGGCGGCCAAAGGTCCAATGGCATTAGCGACATCGTTGGCCCCATGCGCAAAACTCAACAGCGCTGCAGCAAATATCAAGGGCACTGTAAAGAGCCCATTGATCGCGTCTTTGGTGTTGGTCAGGCTCGGGGCGCGACGCTTCATCAAAAGTCGCATCCATGCCCATACCGCCACACCGATGACTAACCCCACGAGCAATGCGCCGTTAAACGTAACGCTCATCACTCGATTCAAGCCCTTGAGCATGAGGTAGGTGGCAAAGGCGCCCGCCATAATGCCAATCAAAATCGGTACCGTGCGTTGGGCCGCGCGCACCATGTCAGTTTGATAGGTGATCGCGCGTTTGATCCAGAACAAAAAGCCTGCGGCCACCAGCCCGCCAAGCAGGGGTGAGACCACCCAGCTCGCAGCGATGCGCCCAACCACTGGCCAATTGGCCACTGCCATACCACCGGCGGCGATGCCCGCGCCCAGGACGGCGCCAACAATCGAATGGGTGGTCGAGACCGGCGCGCCCAATGCAGTGGCCAGATTCAACCAAAGCGCACCAGCCAGCAGCGCCGCAGTCATTAACCAGATGAAATGATCGGTGCTAGGCACCAACGACATGTCGACAATGCCACCGCGAATGGTTGACACCACGTCGCCACCGGCAATCAAGGCGCCTAGCATCTCAAAGACCGCTGCCATCAGAATCGCACCTGTCATGGTGATCGATTTGGAGCCAACGGCCGGCCCGACGTTATTGGCCACATCATTAGCGCCAATATTCATGGCCATGTAGCCACCGATCATGGCTGCGACCACCAACATCACGCCCTGCGGGCTGTAGATGCCGATGCTCAGCGTGGTGTAGATCATGATGCCCACGACAAACAGCAGCCCGATCCCGAAACGCGAGACCTCCTTTTGACTACGTCGTGAAACTTTCTTTATTTCCGAGAAATCGTCGATTTGCATAACCACCGAATCAGTCAATACGAGGCCACCACAGCACGCCGACTCAACGGTTGAGCTGACGATCTAGGGTCTGAACACCAAATATGACAGGTATTTTACATTTTCATGAATTGTCGCACTCGATGGGCCAGAACGGCCAAATGCATGTCAAGAGAACCCGACCCACCGGCCAAACAGCGGAATCCAGATCGAAGCCAGGATCACTTGGGTCGCTAGCGCCAAGCCAGCGTAGGCACCCGCCTGGTGACTGACCTGCAGCGCGCGCGCGGCACCGATACCGTGCGAGACGGTTCCAAGCGCAAAACCGCGTCGCAGCCAGGCCGCCTGAGTCACCCCCTCACCGAGCACGCGAAAGATTGAGCGAGCCAGCAAAGCCCCGATCAGCCCGCTGAGCACGGCAAAAATCGCTGCCAGCTCGGCAATCGCTCCGATCGAATCGGCCAGACCCATGGCAACCGGGGCCGTGACTGACTTGGGCAAAAGCGACCGAGCCACCGCATCTGGCACGCCTAGCCACCACGCCAGCCCAAAGGCACTCAACGCGCTGACCACCCCGCCACCCAACCCAGCGAGCACCAAGGCGCTGGCATGGCGCTTGAGTTCGCCACGACGCAGCCACAAGGGCCAAGCCAAGGCCACCACGGCCGGGCCAAGCAAAAAGTGAATGAATTGCGCCCCGGCAAAATACTGCTGATAGGGCGTATTGAGTAGCCACAACAGCGCTGCGAGCGCCACGATGCTCCAAAGCACTGGATTGAGCCACGGCGTCTGGTCAAACCGTTGATACAGCGCTAGCGTCAAAACGTAGACCACCATGGTGGCGCTCAGGCCAAATAAGGGCGTGGCCGACAGATACGTCCAGAGTTCAACAAACTCATTCATCCGATGGCCTTTGGGGTGATCCTTCGTCTGGCGGTGCTTGCCGCATGAGCCAGCGCAGCAAGAGCGTGGTGGTTGCCAAGCCCAAAACGGTTGACACCACCAAGGCCAATGTGACTTGCCACCAGATCGTGCGCAACACATCGATGTGCAAAATCACACCGACACCAACGGGTATGAACAAGAGCGACAGATTGGCCAACAAGAAGTCGGCCACGGCTTGAACGTGATGGCGCACCCAGGCAATTGACAAGGATGGCCACATCAACAACATACCGATTACAGGCCCAGGCAATCCGAGGTCAAACCAAAGCGCAAGCAGCTCGCCTGCCACCAGGTAAACCAACAACAGCGTAAAGCCAATCAGTGCGGCCATCTTCTGCCCTCAAGCACCGTGAGTCCTTATTGGCCCGAGCCGTTGAGCGCTCGGTAAGTCTGAATCACTTGACTGTCGTCAGCCTGCCCCAAGCCCTGCCCGCTTGCCGCCAGATACATCTGATGGGCAGCCGCTGCGATCGGCAAACCAGCACGTATGTCATGCCCTGTTTGCAAGACAATCGACAAATCCTTGACAAAGATGTCCACAGCACTCTTGACCTCGGGGTCGGTTTGCAGCATCCGCGGACCACGGTTTTGCAGCATCCAGCTCGATGCCGCCGACCCGCCCATGATCTCTAGCAACAAGGTCAGATCCAGGCCTGCCTTGTCAGCTAACGCAAAGGCTTCGGCGGCCACGGCGATATGAACCCCACAGAGCAACTGATTGATAGTCTTGACCATCGCCCCTTGACCGGGCGTTTGACCGACGTGAAACACCCGATCACCAAGCACTTGCCAAATTGGCCCAAGCGCCTCAAAGGTTTCGCTCTGGCAGGCCACCATCATGGTCAGGCTGCCGTTTTGTGCGCCCACCACGCCCCCGGAGACTGGCGCATCAACCAAACAATGCCCGGCATCGCGCACCGCCTGGTCTAACGCCTGCACCGCGCCTTGGGCGCAAGTGGCCATCAACACAACCGTGGCTGGGCGCGCCAATGCATCAAGCGCACCGTGCTCAAACAAGACAGCCTGAGCCTGCGCGGCATTGACCACCATGAGCATGAGCACCTGCGCATCCTGACAGGCGGCCTGGACGCTGTCGCAGGCCAGCCCGCCGGCGGCCTGCAGCTTACCGACTGCCTGCGGGTTTAAGTCAAAGCCCCGAACCGTGTGACCGGCCCGAACCAGGTTCTGTGCCATGGGCAAACCCATGGCTCCCAAGCCGATAAATGCGATTGTTGTCATTTTTTCTCCACCGACAGCGAACATTAAAAACTGCTTAAACCGGCATTCTAGGGGAAATGTTGCGCAAAAGACCGATCGACCGATACTGGCCATTTTGCGATACTAGCTTGGGGCAAATCGAGCGATGCGGAGCGAATCACCATGTTGCATAGTCTAAATCTGGCAGGCTCACACCACGAAGTCGGGCTGGCTTTGGGTCGGTTTGGAGCACAGGCCCTGCACGCCTACAGCAACAAAAGCGCGCTTTGGCACCATGTCATGGGGTTTCGCGACTCCGAGCAACTAGCGGCGATGCAGCGCGCCGTCATGAGCGAGCAGCCAAAGCATTGGCTCGAGCTAGAGGGCTTGGCCCAAGGGTTAGAGATGCCTCTTTCTGACGTTTTTGCCTGGCAGTGCCGCGGCGATCTCATGGCCAGCACCCACGATGGCTGCACCACCATCGCGCGGCCGTGGCCTGAGCCCCTGATCGCCCACAACGAGGACGGTGATCCTTTATTTGCCGGACAATGCGCGATCGCACAGATAAAAACCGACGATGAGCTCGCCTTTACTGCCTTTGTCTATCCAGGCTCGCTGCCAGGTCACACCTTTGCCGTCAATGCAGCCGGCCTGTGCTTGACAGTCAATAACTTGCGCCCCAAGCACGTTGGTATCGGGCTGCCAAGAATGCTGCTGGCGCGCGCGCTGGTCACGCAACCATCGATCGATCGAGCGTTGGACTATCTGGACGCCGCGCGCCGCAGCGGTGCATTTCACTTCACCTTGGCCCAAGCCGGCGACGCCCGATTGCTAAGCATCGAGTTCACATCGACGCACTGCTCTGTTGTCGATGTGCAAGAAACCACCGGCCACACCAATCACATGACACATCGTGACTTGGCGCAGCTGCCCCAAATAGTCACTGACTCTTCGTACTGGCGCGAGCAGCAACTCCTAGCGTGTCTGGCCAAGCAGCCGACGATCGAACCCATGACGATTTTGTTTGACACCGAGCACCCGCAGCTGCCTATTTTTCGCCAACAGCCCGATGACCCGGACGGCGAGAACACGCTCGCGAGCGCCCGATTCGAAATCCGACAATCTCAAGTGCACTGGCAAGTCTATGACCCAAGGTCGCGCGACGTCGATAGCCGCTGGGTCAACGAGCGCGCCGCTAGCGCTTAAGTTTCTCAAGCGCTAGCTGCAACAGCGATAGGCGGTCTTGGCCCCAGAACACTTCGCCATTGAGAACATAGCTCGGTGCGCCAAAGACGTTTGCCGCCACCGCATCTTCGGTGTTCTGAGCGTAGATGGCTTCAATATGAGACGAATGGGCTACTTCCAAACAATCGGATGGCACACCGCATTCAGCGGCAATCGTGGCAAGCGTGCTGGGGTCAGCGACGTTCATCTCTCGTGTCCAGACCGCAGCGAGCAGCGCCTGGGCGAGCTTAAAAGCCACATCGGGTCCGAACTGCTGCTCAGCAGCAATAATCAGACGAGCGGCCATTTGGCCATCGGCCGGAAAATAAGCCGGTTTGATGTTCAGTGGCAAGCCGAGTGCGTCGCGAAACCGCGCCAACTCGGCCAAACGATAAGCCAGGCGCGCCGGATGACGGTCCTTGAACAATACGCCGCCGGTGCGCGGCAGGACTTGATTCAAATCGAATGGGCGCATGCGAATTTGCGCCTGATGGGTTGCTGCGATTTCACCAAACCGCTGATGTCCCAGATAGGTCCACGGACTAACGGGAACCATGTAGTAATCGATGATAAGTGCCATCGTGCCTGATCTCCATCGCTATTTTTCAGTCATGCGCCTGCCCAAAGACGCCTGAACAAGGCTTTTGTTCAAAGTATCGCAAAACCGCACCCGTGGATAGCTATTTTGCAAGTCTGCGCGCTTGACCCTAGGCCGAGCACAATCGGGATTGACCGTGACTATCTGGCGAACTAGACTGAAGCCGAGCTAGGCAGACAATGACCTACTAAATAAACAACCTCTTTGACCAAGCGGCCTACCGATATGAAGCACATTTTCCTCGCATTGGCACTAAGCGCAACCGTGAGCACCGCTGCGGCCACCGAGGTGCCCGAGCCCATCCGGGGCATTTGGGCCTGGCCAAGCTGCCAAGCACCCGAGGACACCTTGGTCATTTACCGCGGCTACTATCTTTGGATGGATGGCGAGCAAACCGCGTTTAGCGGCGTGAGCACCCAGGCACACCCTGATGAGCCCTGGGCTCAGTTAACTGAAGCCAGTGGCTATCGAATTTTCTTCGAACCGCTAGACAATAACCACTTGCGCGAATACTACGCGCCAAACGATGCACCCCTTGGGGCGACGCCCCAGCCAGATTGGGACTATCACGACTTTGAATCGTGTAATGGTCAGTTACCGCGCGCACACGCCATTCTCAGTGGCGAGACGGTTGCGTTTTTTACGGCGATCGATCCGGTCTATGGGCGCTGCGACCAAGACCGCCAGAGCTGTGCGCAAACGGTGTTTAAGGCAATCGATGTCAGCGGCGATGCGCGGCTCAGTGCGGCCGAACTCGCTCGGCTGATTCGTATTGCGCTCTTTATTGCCGCAGTCAGTGGCGACGAACCGATCGAGCACCAAGAGCTCGCGGCCCTCATGGCAGCGAGCTTGCCGCTCGCCCCGCTGGCGGCCAGATCAATCGTTTACTCGTTTGACTACGACAATGACGGCGCCTTGTCGCTTGCCGAACTCACCCAAGACCGTGGGTCGCTCATTGATCAGATCGAAGGTCAGATGAGTTTGAATTTCGGGTTTAATATGGACAGCTTGAAAGACTCGCTTGGGCCCATGGGCCAGCTGCTTGAAAACTGGCGCCGCTAAGTCATCGGTTAGGTTCGCTATGGCATTGAACTGTCAAATAGGCGATTTGGCCATCACGGTCAAATGCGAAATCCCTGAGAATCTCGGGCGTATCGTGCGTGTTGTGAGCTCCAATGGCATTGAACATTGGTCCGACTATGGACCCATGCATACTTGGGAGGTTCAGACCCTTTCTGAAAGCGACACCCTGACCTATGTGATCAAGGGCAAGCTATGCTTTAGAAGCAAAGGTCCAGTGCCAGATGCTTTTTTGCGCCCACTGCGCCCGCCAGCACCAGACGAGGAACTCGAGCAAGTCCAGCCACAGCCAGCTGAACCTAGTCACGCTTAATCCTGACTAATCCTGCTTTATCCTTAAAATGGCAACGCGCCAAGGCAAGGCCTGCGGCGCGTTGCAGTTTTTTGTTCACCCCTTCACAGGCAATGATGCATTGAGACGTCACAGTCAAACCAACCACGAGCCCGAGCACACAACCTACCGTAGCGATTGGCAGGTCATCAGTGAGCTGCTGCCTTATTTGCTCGCTTACAAGTGGCGCGTGGCCTTTGCGTTGGCCTGTATGGCCTTGGCCAAGTTTGCCAACTTGGGCGTGCCCATTGTGCTCAAGGATCTGGTCAACGCCCTTGACGTCAACACCGTGGCCAACGCCCTCTTAGTCGTGCCAATTGGCCTGATTGTGGCTTATGGCCTGTTGCGGCTCTCGACATCGCTTTTTACCGAACTGCGTGAAGCACTCTTTGCACGGGTCACCCAACATGCTGTTCGGCAAATCGCGCTCAATGTCTTTAACCATCTGCACCGGCTGTCGTTGAACTTTCATCTCTCGCGCCAGACTGGCGGGGTGAGCCGAGACATCGAGCGTGGCACGCGCGCCATCCAGACGCTGGTGTCTTTTTCGCTCTACAGCATCTTTCCAACGTTCTTCGAGTTCGCTTTGGTGCTGGGGTTTTTAGCGATCTACTACGACATCTGGTTTTCACTCATTACGTTAATTGCCCTGGTGCTCTACATCATCTTTACCGTGGTAGTTACTGAATGGCGCACCAAACTTAGACGCAGGATGAATCAGCTTGATACCCGCGCTAACCAAAAGGCCGTTGACTCGTTACTGAACTTTGAGACCGTCAAGTATTTCGGTAACGAACAATATGAGGCGCAACGCTATGACAGCAGCCTGCAGAAATACCAACAGGCTGCGATCTTGTCACAAAAGTCGCTCGCGGCCCTAAACCTCGGTCAGCAAGTCATTATTTCGGTCGGGTTGGTGCTCGTGGTTTGGCGCGCTTCAGTCGGTGTGGCCAACGGCAGCCTGACCTTGGGCGACTTGGTGTTGGTCAACACACTGATGATTCAGCTCTATATGCCCTTGAACTTTCTGGGCATGGTGTATCGCGAGTTCAAGCAATCCACGACCGATATTGACCGAATGTTCAAACTGCTTGACGAGTCTGAAGAAGTCATCGATCGGCCAGGCGCACCAACCTTAATCGTGCGCCAACCCGAGCGTGGTCCAACCGTGGTGTTTGATCGAGTCTCTTTTAGTTACAACCCTGATCGTCCGGTCTTAAAGGACATCAGCTTTGCCATCGAATCGGGCACCACCACCGCCGTGGTCGGTCGCTCTGGCGCAGGCAAAAGCACGCTTGCGCGCTTGCTATTTCGCTTTTATGACGTGCAGTCCGGTGTCATCCGCCTTGACGACCAAGACCTGCGCGAAGTCACCCAATCTAGTCTGCGCCAGGCCATTGGCATCGTGCCCCAGGACACGGTGCTCTTTAATGACACGATTGGCTACAACATCCGCTATGGCCAGCCCACTGCCTCCGATGAGCAGGTGCACGCGGCCGCGCGTGCCGCACAACTTGAGAGCTTTATCGCGCAATTGCCACAAGGCTACGACACACCGGTCGGTGAGCGCGGCCTAAAACTCTCCGGTGGAGAAAAGCAGCGATTGGCCATTGCACGAACACTTCTGAAGCAACCAGCGATGCTGGTGTTTGACGAAGCCACCTCGGCGCTTGACTCACGCACCGAACGCGCGTTACAGGCCGAACTGTGGCGCCTGGCTAGAAATCGTACGACGCTCATTGTCGCGCATCGGCTTTCAACGATCGTGCACGCCGATCAAATCCTGGTGATGGAGGCTGGCCGGATTGTCGAGGCAGGCAGCCACAAGGCACTTTTGGCACGCAACGAGGTCTATGCGCAGATGTGGCAGATGCAGTTGTCCCAAGCAAAAAAAGCCGAGCACTGACGCATGGCCATCGATTTAGCCACTCTCAAGTCGGGCAATAAAAAACACCTCGCAGCCAGCCGGCAGGCGATGGGTGTACACAATTTCCTGAATCACGCCATCGATGGCCACCGCACTGTCTTGCTCAAGCACATCGGCAAGCCCCGGGTAACGCTGGTCGATCGCACGCAGCAAGCCACGCACGTTGGTGACATCGACCTCAAATGACTCTGGCGCACGCGTAAAGGGCTCAAAGGCACCCGTGAGTGTGACTTTCACGGGCGCTCGGGTGCTTGTTGGGCCTTCAGGCATGCACGGCCTGCTCATCGAGAGCGGCAAGCACCGCCGGTGGCGACATGGGCAACTCAGTCATGCGCACACCAGCCGCACCCCGAATGGCGTTACCAACGGCTGCCATGACCGGCACAATGTTGACTTCACCGGCACCTTTGACACCAAACGGGTGATTCGGATTGGGGACTTCGACAATGAGCGCTTCAATCATGGGCAAATCAGAGGCAACCGGCACCCGATAATCGAGGAAACCGGCGTTCTCGAGCTGACCTCTATCGTTATAGACATAGGTTTCATTTAGAGCCCAACCGATGCCTTGCACCACACCGCCTTCGATCTGCCCTTCGACGTAACGCCGGTGAATCGCACGACCAACATCTTGAGCCGCCACAAAGCGCAGGATCTTCACAGCACCGGTCTCGGGATCGACTTCGACATCACAAAACTGACTGGTAAAGCCCGGTGCCTGACCGCCGGCATTGACGGCAATTTCGGCCACAATGGGCCCGCCCGTGACTGCACGCTTGGCGGCAATATCCTTGAGGCTCAAGGGCTCTTGCGCGCCGGCTGACGCATCGGCTAAGCGTGCTGCGCCCTGCTCCCACACCACGGCCTCGGGATCAACATCCCAAATCATCGCCGCACGCGCACGCATGTCTTCAATGATTTTCTCACACGCTTGAATCACCGCCATGCCGGTGGCATAGGTCACGCGCGAGCCGCCCGTGACGTGGTTGTAACCAATCGATGCGGTATCGGCGACAGTCGAGCGCACGCTCTCATATGGCACGCCCAAGGTTTCGGCTGCCATCATCGCCATCGATGCACGCGAGCCACCCACATCCATGCTGCCAGTGGCCAGTGCAATCGAGCCGTCTTCACTGACGTGAATCGTCGCCGATGATTCGCCACCACCGTTAAACCAGAACCCGCTGGCTAAGCCACGGCCTTGATTGGGGCCAAGCGGCTTGTGATAGTCCGGGTGTTGCTGCAACGCCAAGAGCGTCTCACGAAAGCCATCGTGCGCATGCTTGGGGCCCCAAATCGTAGGCGAGCCGGCTTGCACCGCGTTCTTGAGTCTGAGTTCAATGGGATCGATCTGTAATCGACGCGCAAGCTCATCGACCACACTTTCGACAGCAAAAGCGGCAATCGGTGAGCCTGGTGCGCGGTAGGCCACGGCCTTGGGACGGTTGCTGACCACGTCGTAGCCCACAAGCCGTGCATTGGGCACTTCGTAGACTGATAACGCACACATCATGCCGTTGAGCATGGGTGAGCCGGGAAATGCGCCGGCCTGAAACTTGAACTCGCCCTCGGCGGCCACTATCTTGCCCTCCCGCGTGACACCGAGCTTGACCCGCATCGATGAGCCCGAGGTCGGACCCGTGGCAATCAAAACTTCCTCGCGTGTCATGACCACTTTGACCGGATAGCCTGACATGCGTGAGAGCATAAGCGCCACCGGCTCAAGATAAACCACAGTCTTGCCACCAAACCCCCCGCCAATTTCGGCCGGATGGACCACCACGTCGTTTTGTTTCAAGCCAACCAAGGCAGCCGTGTAAGCCCGAACAAAGAAGTGGCCCTGGCTCGATGACCACACTTCGCATTGGCCGTCGCTGCCGTAACGCGCAAGTGCGGCGTGCGGCTCGATATAGCCTTGATGCACCGGTGCGGTCTTAAAGGACATCTCAACGATCTCGTCGGCCTGCTCAAAGCCCGCGGCAATGTCGCCCACAGCAAGCTCGGAGCGACGCGCAATGTTCGATGCCTTGCTTGGTGCCGGCTCGATACCCCGGGTAAACAAGTCATCAAACAAGACCGGGGCATCATCACGCATCGCTTCATCAACATCAATGACATGCGGCAAAACCTCATACTGCACATCAATGAGCTCAAGCGCCTCTTGGGCAATGGCTTGCGTGGTCGCAGCCACGGCAGCCACCGGATGGCCGGCAAATAGCGCTTTCTCGCGCGCCATGACGTTACGCGTCATGTGCCAGAAATTGATCTGCACCCGCTCGGGGCCGTGATAGGCAAAGGGCTGTTCGGGCAAATCATGACCAGTCATGACGGCCTTGACACCCTTGAGCGCACGTGCCCGGCTGGTGTCGATTGACTTGATACGGGCGTGCGCGTGCGGCGAGCGAAGTATCTTGGCCCACAACATGCCAGGCAGCGAGTAGTCAGCCCCGTACTGCGCCATCCCGGTGACTTTAGGCACACCATCGGGACGCACAGGGCTTGAACCAATTAAATCGGAGGGCATCGAGGCAATTTCGGTTTTTTTCAACATGGCTTACGCTCCTCTCATTTCGCGCGCGGCGTCAAGCACCGCCTCAATGATCTTGTTGTAGCCGGTGCAGCGGCAAAGGTTGCCGGCTAGCCAGTAACGAACCTGTTCTTCAGTTGGGTCCGGGTTGTGCTTGATGAGTTCACGTGCGGCAATCAAGATGCCTGGCGTACAAATGCCGCACTGCAAGCCCGCGTGCTCAAGAAACTTGCGCTGCAAGACATGCAGTTGACCGCCACTGCTCATGCCCTCGATGGTTTGTATCGGTTTGCCATCGGCTTCGACGCCTAGCACCAGGCACGAACAAACCAGCTCGCCGTCAAGCGTGACGCTACAGGCGCCACAGTCGCCCGTGCCACAGCCCTCTTTGGTGCCGGTCATATCGAGTTCATTGCGCAACACATCAAGCAGCGTCTGGTTGACATCACAAAGAAACTCGACGGACTCGTCATTGATGGTTGTTGTCACATGTTGCTTGGCCATTTATCCATTCTCCTTGGCGCGCTCGAGCGCTTTGATGGCAGCACGCTTGGCCAACACACCCGCCACACGGGTGCGAAAGGCAATCGTGCCACGCTTGTCATTGATGGGGCGCGCCGCCGCGCTCGCCGCGCTCGCAAGCGCCTCGAGCGCTTCGGCCTCGAGTCTGGTGCCAATCAAAGCCTCGGCACCCTTGGGCACCAAGATCGCCTTTTCGGCCACGGCACCAAGACACACGGTGGCTGCCTGACACACGCCCGCTTGATCGAGCGTGACAGACACGCCTGCACCGACCACAGCAATATCCATCTCGGTGCGCGGCGTAAACCGAATGTAAGCACTGCCTGATCGCGGCGCTGGCTCAGGAAAGAAAAACGATACGACGAGCTCGCCTGGCGCAAGCGACGTCTTGCCTGGGCCCGTCGGAATGTCCGCGACAGCGACATCGCGACGCCCATTGGGGCCCTCGACACTGGCGATTGCCCCCACAGCAATCATCGCTGGCACGCTATCGGCTGCCGGCGACGCATTGCATAGATTGCCCCCCATCGTGGCACGGCTGCGCACCTGAATCGACCCGATCCAATTGGCGCCATCGACCACGCCCGGATAAGCCGCTCTAAATTCCGGATGGCGGGCTAACTGCATACAAGCAACGCTTGCACCCACACGCCAGCCACCGCCCTCACGGCGCACACTGATCATCTCATCAATGCCCTTGACGTCGATGATGAGCTCAGGCGCTAGGCGCCCTGAGCGTATTTGCACCAGCAAATCCGTGCCACCGGCCAAAACCCTGGCTTTGCCCGCCGCACTCGCTAGCAACACGCAGGCCTCTTGGACGCTTGAAGGCGTTTCAAATCTCACTTGTGTGGTCATATTCTTGTCCCGATTGGTAGGCCTCGCCAAGTATGGCGAGCAGGCCGAGCTTTTCTTGCGATTTTATTGCAGCCGTCTTGTTGGCGTTTGACGCAATTTTGTTAGCCAAAATTTTTAACGCATTTGCATCATGGCTTTGATACTATCGACGAGTGCTGCTCTATTTGCAACCCCTAATCAAAGGAAACCTCATGACGCTCAAGGACAAAGTCGCGCTCGTTACTGGTGCGGCCAGCGGTATTGGTAAAGAATGCGCCATCGAAATGGCCAAAGCCGGTGCTCACATCGTCATCGCAGACTTGAATCTACAAGGCGCGCAAGCGACTGCTAAAGAAATCGAAGCGCTCGGTGTCAAAGCGATTGGGCTAGAGATGGACGTCACCAACGAGAGTCAGGTCAACGCTGGCATAGAAAACGCCGTCAAGACCTTGGGCAGCATCGACGTACTGGTATCAAATGCAGGTATCCAGATCGTGCACCCGATCGAAGACTATCCGTTTGCCGATTGGAAGAAGATGCTTGCCATCCATCTCGATGGTGCATTTTTGACCACACAAGCGGCCATCAAGCACATGTATGCCAGCGGGCGCGGCGGCTCGATCATCTACATGGGATCGGTTCACTCGCATGAGGCCTCCAAGCTCAAGGCGGCCTACGTCACGGCCAAGCATGGCCTGTTGGGCTTGGCGCGCGTGGTCGCCAAAGAAGGGGCATCGCGCAACGTGCGCTCCTACGTGGTCTGCCCAGGCTTTGTGCGCACGCCTTTGGTTGACAAGCAGATTCCCGAGCAAGCCAAGTCACTTGGCATCACCGAAGACGAAGTCATCAAAAACGTGATGCTTGGCCAAACAGCGGACGGGATTTTTACAACCACGCAAGACGTCGCCTCTGTTGTAACCTTCTTGGCAGGATTCCCGACCGCGGCGATGACTGGCCAGTCCTTTATCGTCAGCCACGGTTGGTACATGCAATAAGCACAACCGTACGGAGCGATTGGGTGCATGGTTAAAACGCATTACTTCAACGCCCAATCGCTTGAGTTGGCGATCCAAGAAGTTCTAAAGGGGTTTGGCTGCCAGGAACAAGAGGCTTGCCTTGTCAGTCAAAACCTAGTGCTTGCCAACCTGACGGGCCACGACTCGCATGGCGTTGGCATCGTGCCGCGCTACGCCGAGTCGCTTCGTGAGCCTGAAGGCCTGAAGGTCAATGCCAAGCTAGAAACCTTGGTTGATCATGGCCACATGCTCGGGCTTGACGGCGCCAGCGGCTTTGGCCAGGTCATCGGTCACCAGGCGATGCAAGTCGCACTCGAGCGCGCGCAATCATTTGGCAGTTGCATCATGGCACTTGGCAATGTGCATCACTTGTGCCGCATCGGTGCGTTTGCCGAAATGGCGGTCGCCAAAAACATGATTGCCATTCACTTTGTCAGCGTGCTCACCCGACCGATTGTGGCGCCGTGGGACGGCAGCGATGCCCGATTTGGCACCAACCCGTTTTGCGTGGGCATCCCCTTGGGCGATAAAGCGCCGGTGATTCTGGACTTTGCCACCAGTGTGATTGCGCAAGGCAAAGTCCGAGTGGCACACAACCGAGGCGAGTCGCTTGAGCCTGGCATGATGCTTGACCATCAAGGCGATGCAACATGCGACCCGGTTTTCGGTGTCAAACCACCCTTTGGCGCCATTGCGAGCTTCGGCCAGCACAAGGGTTTTGGCTTGGCGCTAGTTTGTGAGTTGCTTGGCGGTGCGTTAGCTGCCCGACAAACGTTGCATGAGCCACAAGCGCAACGCCGAATCTTCAACGGCATGCTGACCATCCTGATTGATCCGTCGCGTTTTGACCAGAGCAATCAGTTTCTCCAACAGGCGCACGCGTTCGTAGAATGGGTACAAGCCTCACCGCCAGCTGCGGGCAGCACCGGCGTCAAAATTGCCGGTCAGCCCGAGCGCGAAACCAAAGCGCAACGCTTAGAGAACGGCATCCCGATCGATGACCAAACCTGGCAAGAGATCATCGATGCTGCCGCATCGATGGGTGTGGACATTGATAAAGTCAACCATCTTGTCGGCCTAAAACCCTGAAGACAAGAAAAAACCCAGCGACAAACATTGATCGCTGGGCTCGAAGGCGCGAGGCTTAGAGCCCACGCGCCGGGCTTGACGCCTAGTTGTTATTGAACTGCTTGAATCGCGCGAATGTTATCGGCGCCGAACTGGTTGGCAAATTCGGCGTAAGCCGGCGCTACAGCTTGACGGAAACTCTCACCGTCGACTTGCTCAACGACTTGCATGCCGTCTTGTCTGAGCTTGGCAATACCTTCGGCTTCGTCTTGGTTGACCTTTTGACGCTGAGCCGTTGAACCTGCTTTGGCGGCATCGAGAAACACCTGTTTATCCGCATCAGAAAGCTTGTTCCAGACACTTGGCGACAAGATCAACACAGCTGGCGAATAGACGTGATTGGTCAGTGACAGGTGACGCTGCACTTGCGAGAAATTCGACGCCAGAATCACCGGGATCGGATTTTCTTGCCCATCTACTGTGCCCTGTTGCAAGGCGGTAAAGAGCTCAGGAAAAGCCATCGGTGTTGGCAAAATACCAAAGGTCTTGTAGCCATCCATGTGGACGCGATTTTCCATCGTGCGCATCTTCAAGCCGCTGGCATCTTGTGCTTGCACAATCGGGCGCACGTTGTTGGTCATGTGACGGAAACCGTTCTCGGTCCATGCCAGGCCAATCAAGCCACGCTGCTGCATCTTGTTAAGCAGGTCTTGGCCGACTTCACCATCCATCACAGCACGGGCGTGATCGTAGTCACGAAACAGAAATGGAATGTCAACGATCTGCACTTCAGGCACAAAGTTGCCCAAAGGACCGGTCGAAGTGTTGACCAAGTCCAGTGTGCCTAGCTGCACCGACTCGATCATTTCACGCTCACCACCCAAGGCGCTGCTTGGAAACTGTTGACAGGTGTAACGGCCTTGCGTGCCCTTTTCGATTTCTTCACAAAAAACGGTTGAGCCAACACCATAATGCGAGGTCGGGGACGTGGCATAACCAATTTTCAGAACCGTCTGCGCTTGCGCCGCAATACCCATTGTCGAAAGTGCCGCTGAGAGTGCAGCGACTTTCATGAATTGAACAGCTTTCATACTTGCCTCCAATAATTGGCGAAACCGCAAAAAAATGACAACCTTCGTTTAAGCCCCGAAACTGTAGCGCAAACGTCATCAGATTTATTTAGTACATTCCCTAATATGGTGCTCACACACCCATCTGAAGTCATCAAATCAAGCGAATCGATTGGCGCCTTTAACCGGCTGCAGGCTCGCTGTAGCCAGAGACAAATGGCTTGACCGGCGCGCCGTCGTCGGGAAACACGTGACGATTGATCTTGCCGATATTGCCGCCATAGGCATGAATGCTAATTGAAACCCGGTCATCAAAGGCGTTACTGACCCGGTGCACGTCACCAATGGAAGGCGCAACAAATCCAATCTGCCCGGGCTCAAGCCGCTCAACCGCACCCACAGCCTTTGGTGGCTTATTGGGTGCGATCTCATACGATTGACACAACTCGGCGCCGCGCAGCATGCCAATGACACCCCAAACGGTGTGATCGTGAATCGGGGTGGCTTGAGCTGGTCCCCATACAAAACTGACCACAGAAAACCGGTCCTGTTCGTCGGCGTAGAGACAGTACTGCTGGTAGTACTGCGGGTGTGGCTTAGCCATGCTGTCTGGCAGCCAATCGTCTTTGGCCACAAGCTCGCGCATGGCTGCCCCAAGGCGCGGCCAAAAGTCTGGCGCCTGCTCACCGCCAGCACGCACCAACTCATCGAGCTGGCTGGCAAACTGACTCACTGGCAAAGGGGTGCTGTTCATCGTCCGTTCTCCTTGCTATCGATTCGAACCACGTGGTGGATGATCTATCGACACCTTACTGGCTGGCGCGATAGTGTGCAATTCGCTGCTTCAAACCAGATGCAGCCGCTGATTGAACCAGTTCAGCCAAATCGGCCTGCTCATCTGAACGGTGCAACACCCGATACAAAGCCGCACGAGCTTCGGGTGCAAGCGCTTGCGCCTGCTGGCCTTGCTCTTGAATGACGCCCAACCAATCACTGGGGTCCTTGAGCTCGTTGACCAGACCGAGCGCTAGCGCGCGTTGCGCGTTGAGCGTCTGCGCGCTTTGCTGCACCGTGCGCGTATTGGCCGCGCCGATCAAATGGGCCAGGCGCCGGGTGCCGAGCACGAGACCGAATTTCAAGCCCGGCATCCTGAAGCTGGCATCCTGACTACAGACCCTGTGCTTACAAGCCACCAACAGGTCCACACCGGCGCCAAAGTTTTTGCCTTGCGCTAATCCAACGGTCAATGCCGAAGATGCATCGATCTTTTGCAGCAATTGCTCGATGCGCACAAACCGCAAAAGCAAGTCTCCGTGACTGGCCTGATCAAAACCCGTGAAATCAAAACCGGCACAAAAGTTGGTGCCCTGGCCTTGAAACACCAACATGTCAGCACCGCGTGCATGCGCCTGATCAACGCCCTCGGTCAACGCTTGCACCAGCTCATCATCAAGCGCATTGCGCTTGTGCGCGCGTGCAAGTGTGAACGTCCACACACGGTCCTGTTGCTCAATCTTTAGCGATTCGGTCACTTCTTGGCTCCAAGAATTTCATCGTTGTGCTGCCCAAGCGCCGGGGGTGGCATGCGAATCGGCGAGCCTTGCCCATCAAACATCACCGGCGAGGCAAAGGTTTTGGTCTGCACGCCATTAGGCAGCCTCAATGGCTGAACCCAGCCCATGTGTTGCACTTGGGGGTCGTCTAACACTTGTGAATAGGTATTGATCGGCGCACACGGCACACCGGCTGCACGAAAGCGTTCGAGCCAGATTTGCGCGTCCTCTTGGACAAACAACGCCTCAAGCAACACTCTTAACTCGTCTTGGTGTTGCGCGCGCAACGTGGGGTTTAGAAAGCGCGGATCTTCGAGCAACTGCGGTTGGGCCATCACATCGCACACAGACTGCCACAAGGCGTTGTTGCCTGCAGCCAT
>SKIZ01000191.1 GCA_007116135.1 Burkholderiaceae bacterium | reverse complement strand
TCGGTGCCACACCGAACCAGCGGATCTGATTGGCGGTACTTCTGTCAAAGTCAAACCCATAGACGCTACCAATCAGGTAGATCATCGTGATGCTAAAGCCGGCCAAAATACCGAGCACGGCCGCGATGTTGGTGGTTCGCTTCCACCAGACACCCATCACCAATGGCGCAAATAGGCCAGCTGCCGCAATCGAGAACGCCCACGCCACCATCGACAAAATATCCGACGGTTTGGTTCGCGCCAGGAACGCCGCGGCCAACGCAACGACCACCAGCAAGATCTTGGCAATCATCAGACGCGTCTTGGTGTCAGCCTTGGGGTCGATCATCTTGTAGTAGACGTCATGGCTTAACGCATTCGCAATGGCCAACAGCAAACCATCTGCTGTCGAAAGCGCCGCTGCGAAACCACCGGCACCGACCAGGCCAACCACCCAAATAGGCATGCCGGCGATAGACGGCGTGGACAACACGATCATGTCGTTGTTCAGGCGCAGTTCAGCGTAAGGAATGCCCGTCTCAAAGCCCTTGGCTTGGCACGCTTGCATGATGGCCGCGAGCGAATCAGCCTTGGCACCACAAATCGTCACAAGCTGGTGTCCCTCGATCGAACCCCACTGCAACATCCAGGCCGGGATCGCGGTAAATGCCAACTGCAAGTCCGGTGAATTGGCAAACAAGCCCATCACGTTGAACTTGGAGAACGCTGCATAAGCCGGGGCCGTGAAGTACAACAAAAAGATAAAGAACAATGACCAACCCACTGATTTACGCGCCTCACGCACCGTCGGTGTTGTGAAGAAACGCATCAGGATGTGTGGCAGAGATGCCGTACCAACCATCAAGCAAAAGATCAGGAAGAAATAATCTTTCGGCGAATAGGTGGTAAAGGGCTGAACGTAGGACTTGGCCACACCCAGGATTTGCTCGTACTCGGCAATTTGGGTCAGCGCCTGGCCGTAAGTCAACTGCGGGATTGGGATACCAAACGCCACGGTCGACATCCAAATGGCCGGAAGGAGGTAGGCCACAATCAGCACAATGTATTGTGCGACCTGCGTCCAAGTCACAGCCTTCATGCCGCCGAGCATTGAGCAAACCAAAATACCAGCTAAGCCCGCAAACACCGCCCATTCAAACGGAATGCCCAAGAACTGCGAAGCGATGATGCCAGAAGCGTAGAGCTGTGCGGTGATGTAGGTAAACGAGCAGGCGAACAACACCAAAATGCCCGCCAGACGCGCGGCATTACCACCGTAACGTGTGCCAAGAAAGTCAGGCACGGTGTAAGCACCAAACTTACGCAGAAACGGCGCCAACAAAACAGCCACAAGCACGTAGCCGCCGGTCCAGCCGAGCACGAAGGCCAAGCCGTCATAACCGAGCACAAACAAGGTGCCTGCCATACCGACAAAGCTTGCACCCGACATCCAGTCCGCGCCAGTTGCCATACCGTTGTAGACCGCGGGCACAGATCGACCAGCGACGTAGTACTCCGAGACTTGCGCTGTTCGCGACATAATCCCGATAAACGCATAGATCGCAATCGTTGCCGCCATAAAGGCCCACAAGATATAGCGATCTGGCACACCGAAACCGGACAAGATGGCCATGAGGATCACGAAGCCGGCAAAGCCGCCTACGTAGATGCCATAGATCTTACCGAGATTGTCGATGAAATCTCCTTTCATAGATAACATGGCTTTCTCCTCAGTCTTCCGCTACGTCGAACTCTTCGTCGATGCTGTTTTGGCGAGAGCAATACCAAAAAATCAGAACGACGAATGCGATAAGCGACCCTTGTGCGGCCATGTAATAGCCAAGAGGGAAGCCGATGATGGTGATTGCGTTGAGCGGGACCGCGAAGAAATTAATCACGAAACCAAAGAAGGCCCAAATCGCCAGGGTAGTGATCATCAACCCCCGCGTTTTGGCCCAGTGCGCCTCCGCCACTTCCTTAGAAAGTTCTTCAGACAATTTAGTCTCCTTTCGGTGAGTTTTTTTGCTTGGACAATGAGGCCCTGGCGGGCTGTTTTGTCTCTTGGTATTTTTTTATTCCCCGTAAACTGCCTGCTGCGATGCGCTGTGTGACAAGCCCTAGGCAATTGCCACTATCCAACTTATAGGTTGGTTGCTATTATGCGGAGGATTAAAACAGACCAAACTTACACATAACTGATACTGCAGTGCAATAATTTCATGAGCCTGTTTGAGACGTTTAAGAAAATGCTCGGGGGAACCCGAATCGAGCGCAAAGTTGCCGATTGGGACCCGGTCGCAGCGGCCATTAGCGCCGGTGCGGCCTACCTTGCGCAAGGCTCAAGCTATGCCTATCTGCGTGCACGCACGCTGTTGGCCGGACCGAGATTATTTCAAGACGAGGGTTTTTCCTATGCGTTGCAAATATGCAAATGGGAAGGTTATGCCGTCGCAAGCCAAGACATTATCTTAATGATCGAAGGTGAGATCAGAGCACAGTTACCTCGTGATGTCGCCACGAAAAAAACGATACTCATGCAAATGTACAAAGCCGCACTCGAGTGCGAACCTGTACCTGAACACCGTGGCGAGCAAGGCTGGGACGACGTCATTGCTCGCTTTGACCATCGTCTTGAGGCCTTTATGGCCAATAAGCCTGCCCGGCCAGACGACATCGCCACTGCGACGGCGCTTTGCTTGCTTGAGCATGCGCCGATTGACGAACTCGTGCGCAAAGCCGATCAGGTCATGGTGATTAATAACGTCGGATTTCGTCTGATTGAGCTGCAGACCAAACTGCGCCAACAATTTGACTTCAATGAGTTGGCACAAATGCTTGCCAAACGCATGAGCGCCTTAGCGCCTGCCAGCTAACACTAGAGCGACTGACTGGCATGTTCTATGGCGATGCGCTCAATCGCGGCAAAGTCTGACGCCTCTAAGCGCAACTGTGGCAATAATCGCAACAGCAATTCGGCCGTCAAAAAGGTGTCCGAGGCAGCCTGATGCCGAACAATACTGTGCAGGCCAAATCGCATGGCGCACTCGTCAAGCCCAAGTCGATGCGTTTGACGGGTGACCCAATTGGCCAATGGCTGGACATCAACCCATGCGCCGGGCAAAGCCGGCAGCGAACAAGCCTTATAGGATTTGGCTAACATGGCGCGATCGAAATCAGCATGATAGGCAAATAGCGGCGCATCACCGACCCACTCACAAAACGCCTTTAAAACGTGGGCTTGCTCGCGACCATGCCCCTGCGCATCGAGGCCTATGTGGTGAATCAAAATATTGTCTTTATTGTTTTTGGGCGCATCTTGGCGAATCACCGCCTCAAAGGTGTCAGACAAGGAGATTCGCGCCGATTGCAGCCCGGGCTCAAGATGCAAAGCCAGTGCAGCAATCGAGAGCACATGATCACGCTTGATGTTCAAGCCCGTCGTTTCAGTATCAAGCACCACCCAGCGACAAGGATCGGTGCGCGCTGAGGATTGCGCCTCTGAGGCCTGTGTGCGTTTGAACCATTTATCGAACATAATCAAGCTTCAAGCGGCTGTGCATGCCTCGCATCACCTGCAAGGCAGCCTTTAGGATCACCTGATCAACCTTGCTTAACGAAGACAATGCGATGGCGTTGGGGTTTGCACCCAAGGCGGGTTCTTGCATCTGCGCACGCAAGCGCAAGCTTTGCAGGAACTCAAAGCTTGAAACCCATTCACTCGCCAACGCCTCGTCACCAAGCGCCAAGGCAACTGCCTGTAAACGCTCTTTCGTGTTGCGTTCGGTGATGCCGTGCGCTAATGAATAAATCCGCGCGAAGTCAACCACAAGTGCTGTTGCCTGCATTTTCATGTCTATGGCCGGCTGCCCAGCAATCTTTGTGGTCTCAATACCACCGAACATCGTCAAAGGTACTGTCCAGTTCATGGCGTTTTGCGCGAGAAAGGCGATAAAGCGTGGCGTGCGCTGGGCTGCCGCAGATACATACTTTTGAATCGACTCAGTCAAACCACGATTGCCGGCGATGGCACGAAAATCAAAAAAGATACTCGCATCAAGCAGGTCTTGTGGCGCACCACCATCAATCCAGGCAGCGCACCGCGCCAACCACTCTTTCTCGCCCCGGCAGTAGTCAGGGTTACTGGCCATGACATTGCCCTTGCACAAGGGAAAGCCACATGCGTCCAAACTCTCATTGACCGCGCGGGCAAAAAGCAGGTAAGTCTTTATCTGCTCGTCTGAAACATGATCGGCAAGGATCATGGCGTTGTCTTGGTCTGTTGCAATGGTCTGCTCTTGGCGCCCCTCAGACCCAAGCGCTAACCAGCAAAAGTCGGCCTCGTTGACTTCAAACTTTGGCATGGTGATATGGATAATCTGATCCGTTAGCGCATCATTTAAGTAACTCACCAAACCGGTTAACCGATGACCGGTCACACCCTGACTAAGCAAATTTCTCGCATACTGGCGAATATGCTCAGCAGCTGCTTTGAGCGCATCCAAGTCGTTGGCAGCACGGATTTCCGCACCCACATTGCCCATGGAAAACCGCTGAAATGCAAACAGGTCGCGCTCTGATACGAGACCGATGACGCGATCATCTTCAAGAACAGGCACATGCCGAATCGATGCATGTGTCATGAGCATCGATGCCGCTTCGACTGTGTCATCGGCATTGAGCGTTTTTAAGTCTGGCGTCATCACGCTTGAGACAGGCACGGTCAAATCGATCTCGGCAAGCACCACGCGCTTTAGCAAGTCGTAGCGCGTCAGAATGCCCACAAGGCGGCCAGACTGCTCGATGATCAATATCGATCCAACCCGTCGCTCATCCATCGTCTGCAAGGCTGCGCGCAAAGGGGTTTCTGGTGTGACCGACACGGGCGGTCGGTGACATACGGCGCCTAAAGTGTTTTGCTGCAACTGCGTCTCGGCAGCCTTTGCCGCGAAGTGCTGCCTTAGACTTTCCTGGGATTTTTGCAAGATGATGCTGAATCTGTTTTTCAAAAAATCCAGAAATACTGGGCATCGAACACCAAAATCAGCAATCTGATTTGCCGCAAAGCACAACACGAAGCAGTCGCCTTGAGCCCGATAGTCGGTAGTGACCGCACGACTCGTCAAGACTGAGCCAATCGAGAACATCTCGCCGGCCTCAAGCTCAAAGGTGACTCGCTCACCGTTTTGCACCCGCTGACCGAGCACGTGACCCTGGCGGATCAAATACAAGTACTTTGGTACGCCATCTTTGGGCGACAAGATGATTTCATCGGGGCCGAAGTACTGCTCGCTGCAGCTGCGCACAAAGTGATGGACGTCTTCGAGCGCCATTTCCGAAAACGGCAATACCTTCATCAATTGCTCGGACAAACCAGACACAAGACTGCCCGAAGCTAAGGCTTGAGTGCTTGATTGCTCATCCATCGTCTCTCCAACAGGTCTACTTTTTTACCTATTATTGCGTCATTTTGTGGCAATTTGATGGTCAATGACAACACCGGGCAGCGATAGGCATGACGCCTGACTGTGGGGACGGTTACGCTTGTTGACTCAAACGCTCAAGTCATTGACCAAGGTGAACCATGATATCGACCATCAACCCCTGGATGCTGCTCGCATTTGCCATTGTCATGGAGGTGGTTGCCACCTCTAGCCTCAAACTGAGCAATGGCTTTACCCGACTTTGGCCAAGTATGGTGGTCGTTCTTGGATATGGATTGTCTTTTTACGCCTTGGCGCTGACGATGCGCACCTTGCCCATGGGTGTGATTTACGCCATCTGGTCAGCCGTTGGCTTAAGCCTGGTCACCCTGGTGGGCTGGGTGGTGTTCAAACAGTCACTAAACGCTGGCGCCTGGCTCGGCATCGCGTTCATTATTGTCGGTGTCATCATCCTGAGCCTATCCACTGGTTCAACTTCCCATTAATATGACGCCATTGGACTAACAAAAAAGATAAACGATCATGCAGCATACGCATTACTGGATTATTCGCTACAAACAACAAATCCTGATCGATGTGCAAAATCCGCTGGGACCTAACTTTTTGCCGCATGCGGACTATCTCGATGGTGACCATAGCGACCCCATCATGGTTGGCTACTGGCAAGGACTGCCTTGCTATGCCACCGACACCCGGTCGCCGCCGGAGCACTTTGATGGGCAGCTGGTGCCGCTGCGACAAGTCTTCGGTGTGGCCGGCGCTGAGGCGTTCGCCATGGCCGGGCGCGCCTCTCAACTGATTGACTGGCAGCTCAACCATCAATACTGTGGTCGGTGTAGCCATCAGAACCAACTGCTCGATCACGAGTTTGCCATGCAGTGCGATCGCTGCGGTTTAACCGCTTACCCACGCATTTCACCGGCTGTCATGGTCCTGGTGCGACGCGGCCAAGACTTGCTGCTTGCGCGCAGCCCGCACTTTAAGCCCGGGGTCTTTAGCGCGTTAGCCGGCTTTGTTGAAGCCGGAGAGACACTTGAGCAATGTGCAATACGCGAAGTCCGTGAAGAAGTCGGCATCGAAATCGAACGACTGCGCTACTTCAGCAGCCAGTCCTGGCCTTTCCCGAATTCGCTCATGATCGCTTTTTTTGCGGAGTACGCCGCAGGCGAACTAAAACCAGACCCCACTGAGATTGAGGCTGCCGACTGGTTTAGCATCGATGCGCTGCCTCAATTGCCAGATCCTGTCTCGATTGCCCGTCGCCTTATTGAGGGTGCGTTATCTGAGCTGCAGTAGGTGTGTCTAGGCCGACCAATTTCGCGGTGTGTCGAACAATCATGGTTTCTTCATCGGTTGGCACTCGCAGGCACAAGACACGCGACTGTCGCGACGAAATGACTGTTTGATGGGTGCGATTGGCTGACTCGTCGAGCTGCACGCCAAGCCATGTCATCGCGCCAAGCACATGGGCGCGAACGCTAGCCGAGTGCTCACCAATCCCACCGGTAAACACCACGGCATCCAAGCCCTCGAGTGCGGCTGTTAAGCCGCCGATCTCACGTTTGATCCGATAGACAAAGTAATCAATGGCCTCTTTGGCTTTTGGGTCTTGCGAGCGCTCTAGTTCACGCATGTCATTTGACACGCCCGAAATGCCTTTAAGACCAGACTGCTGATACAGCATCTCTGATAGGGCCGGCTCGGTCATGCCTTGCTGCAGCAAATACAGCAACACACCCGGATCTAGTTGCCCGCAGCGCGTGCCCATGGGCAAGCCGTCCAATGCAGAAAAACCCATGGTCGAAGCAATGGACTGGCCATTGAGCATGGCACACATCGAAGCACCGTTGCCTAAATGCGCGACAATGACTCGGCCTGTGGCGTGCAGGGCAAATTCGCGCTGCAGATAGTGGGCAATATACTCATAAGAAAGCCCATGAAACCCGTAACGCCGGATGCCTTGGTCGTAGTAGTGTCGCGGCAGCGCAAAGCAGTCTTTGACAAACGGTTGGTGACAATGAAAAGCGGTATCAAAGCAGGCCACATGGGCAGCCGAACCAAACGCCTGCTGGGCAGCACGGATGCCGGCGAGATTGTGCGGCTGGTGCAAAGGTGCCAATGGCTCAAGCTGCGCGAGCTTGGCCATGATCGGTGCTGACACCATCACCGGCTCATCAAACCACACGCCACCATGCACAACGCGGTGCCCGACTGCGACCACGCGCCTGCCAACCATTTGCTGCTCAAACCACTGCACTAGCCATTGCAGCGCTGCGGCGTGACTGCCAGGCGATTGCCCAGCTGGCCACTGCTCGGAAAAATGTTCATCGGCGCTTGGCGACTGAGCCGAAAACGCCATGTCGCCACCGATACCCGTGAGCTGCCCGCCGAGCAGCAGCTCGAGCTTGTCAGCGCAAAAAAGCCCAAACTTAATCGAGGAAGATCCAACATTTAACGTCAACAGCACAGGTTGCGACTGAGGCTGAACCGACATGCGCGTTACTCCACAGGGGAAATGGGCAGGTAAAAACTCTTACAACACAGTGTACTGGCCTATCAATCTAGGTCCCACAAAACGTGGTGTAACTGGACTGAAGCGGTGCTGGTTGAGCATACTTTTGCGATTCAGCGGTAAATTGGTAGGGTCGGCGCAGCACCTCGAGCAAGGCGTCAAATTGAGCCAACTCGCCGGTTTGCTCGGCTTGATCGAGCGCACTTTGAACCAAATGGTTTCTCGGGATGTACACCGGGTTGGTTTGATCCATTAGCGCTTGTGACTGCGCTTTGGAGAGATCTTGCTGCTCAAGCCTGGCCTGCCAGCGCTTGGTCCATGCCAAGAAAGCCTCGGTTCGATACTGAGGCTCATCTGGCAGTCTGGCTAGGCCTAGGTCGCGAAATGTGTTGGTGTAATCCAACTGGTGCTCACCCATCCATTGCAACAAGTCCATAATTAATTGCTCATCTTGCTCATCATGCTTGGCTTGCAGGCCGATTTTATTGAGCATCATGGTCTCGAATCGTGACGTATACATCGGTGCGTAACTGCCCACGACGTCTTTGGCAATCTCGATGGCTTGTTGCTCGTTTTCATCGAGCAGCGGCAAAAGCGCTTCGGCTAAGCGCAACAGGTTCCATTGAGCGATGCCCGGCTGGTTGCCAAAGGCATAACGACCTTGCTCATCGATCGAGCTAAAGACGGTCGCACGATCATAGTGATCCATAAAGGCACACGGGCCATAGTCGATCGTCTCGCCGCAGATGGTCATGTTGTCGGTGTTCATCACACCGTGGACAAACCCGACTCGCATCCAGTGCACGATCAGATCCGCTTGCACATCGATGACTTTACGCAATAACGCCAACGCTGGGTTGGGCTGTTGCGCCAGATCAGGATAATGACGCGCAATGGCGTAATCCACCAAAGCGCGCAAGTCGCCAACCTCACCGCGCACCGCAGCGTACTGAAATGTGCCCACGCGCAGGTGGCTAGCCGCTACCCTGGTGAGCACCGCGCCTGGCAGCGCGGTTTGCCGAAACACCGGCTCGCCTGTTGCCACGACGGCCAGACCGCGCGTCGTCGGTATGCCTAGATGGTGCATGGCCTCACTGATCAAATACTCACGCAGCATCGGTCCGAGGGCAGCCCGACCATCACCGCGACGGGAATAAGGGGTAGGCCCCGACCCTTTTAATTGAATGTCCACGCGCTGGCCGGCCGGCGTCACATGCTCACCAAGCATCAGCGCACGGCCATCACCCAAGATGCTAAATCCGCCGAATTGATGACCAGCATAGGCTTGGGCAAACGTCTGCGCGCTGGCAGGCGCGGCGTTACCCGCGAGGTAGTGCAGCGTCTCGGGTTGACTGGCGATATCCGACAAACCGAGCGTTTCAGCTAACGCTTGATTAAATACCAGAAGCTTTGGCTCACGCACCGGCACTGCCGGCAAACACGTGTAAAACATCGCCGGTAATTGCAAGTAAGTGTTCTCAAAACACCAGTCCTGCTTTGGGGATCCTGATTGTGTCAGCGCAGCCATGAGGCACCTTGTATTAGCCAAGAGCTCTCATGCTAGCAAGCCCGCCGGCCCGATGGGGGCAGTGCCCCCACTGGCGTCAGGGCACTGCAACCGGACTTACGCCAGCATGGTGTCAGCGGGCGTGTAGGCCAGACCAAGCGCTTGGGCAACCGCGGCGTATGTCACCTTGCCCTGACAAACGTTCAAACCCTCACGCAAGTGACCGTCAAGGCGCATCGCCTCTTTCCAGCCCTGGTTGGCAAGCGCCAACGCATGGGGCAAGGTCGCATTGTTAAGTGCAAGTGTTGAGGTGCGTGCCACGGCACCAGGCATGTTGGCCACGCAATAATGAATCACGTCGTCAACCACAAAGGTCGGCTCATCATGGGTGGTGGGTTTTGATGTCTCAAAACAACCGCCCTGGTCAATGGCCACATCGACAACCACACTGCCGGCTTGCATGGTCTTGATCATGTCGTGCGTCACGAGCTTGGGTGCGGCAGCACCAGGCAAGAGGACCGCACCAATGACCACATCGGCGCTCGCGACTGCCTGCTTGATGGCCGCGGTCGTGGCGTACTGAGTGGTGATTTGATTGCCGTAAATTTGGTCTAGCTCACGCAAACGGTTCAGGTTCTTATCAATGACCGTGACACGCGCCTTCATGCCAACGGCCATCTGTAGGGCATGACTGCCCACCACACCAGCACCGACAATCACCACATGCGCTGGCGCCACCCCTGGCACACCGCCAAGCAATAAACCCTTGCCACCTCGGGCCTTCTCCAAATGGGTGGCTGCCGCTTGTATGGCCATGCGCCCGGCAACTTCGCTCATGGGCGCCAAAAGCGGCAGACTGCCATGACTGCCTGTGATGGTCTCATACGCAATGCAGACAGCACCCGAGTCCATCAGTGCCGTTGTCTGACCGGGATCAGCCGCTAGGTGCAGATAGGTATAGAGTATTTGGTCGGCAGTCAGCATGGCACACTCTTGTAACTGCGGTTCTTTGACCTTCACGATCATCTGTGCACTTGCAAAGACATCAGCTGCGCTTGGTGCAATGCGTGCGCCAGCGGCTTCATAGTCTGAATCCAGCATGCCAATCGCACGACCAGCATCGCGCTCGACCAATACATCATGTCCGGCTAAGACCAGTTCGCTCACACTAGCCGGTGTCAGGCCGACGCGATACTCGTGATTCTTGATTTCCTTGGGCACTCCAACGCGCATAAAAAGCTCCTTGTAAAAAATGCCGACAAATCTTGCCATTACTTTAGAATCCGTAACATCTCCAGATATCGCTGTGTACTTGACGATTTATGAAAGTAAAGAACAAAGCCTTGATTGGTCAACTCAGCGACACCGATTTACGCCTATTACAAATCTACAAAGCCGTGGTCGATTGCGGCGGCTTCTCAGCAGCTGAGCTAGAACTAAATATTGGTGTCTCTACGATTAGTCGATACGTCAAAGACCTTGAGACACGCCTAGGCTTGGTTTTATGTCAGCGCGGCCGAGCGGGCTTTGTCATCAGCCGTGACGGCGAGGTGGTTTATCGCGAGATCGAGCGACTGCTCAGATCAGTCAATGAGTTTCGCCGTGGCATCGATCATATTCACCAGCACCTATCTGGTGAGTTACACATCGCCCTCTTTGAAAAGACCGCCACCAATCCAAGTGCCCACATCGACCAGGCAGTCAGTGCATTCGTGCAACAAGCCCCTGAGGTCAGCCTGCACATGCATGTCAGACCGATTAACGAAATCGAACGAGGCGTCATTGATGGTCGGTTTCAAGTTGGTATTATCGCTGCGCACCGGGACTCGGCAAGTCTGCAGTACGACCACCTGTTTGACGAACGCATGCAGCTGTACTGTAGCTCGAGCCACCCTTTGGCAAACAAGGCTCAGGCCGATCTGCGCTGGCAAGACCTGCGCGACTGGCCGCTAGCCGGACTGGCCTATCATTCGCCAAATATGGAGATGAGTCATCGTGCTGGGTTGGTACGCCAGGCACACGCCTACGATCAGGAAGCCGTCATCACCTTGATTCTGTCGGGCCAATTCATCGGTTTTTTACCAACGCACTATGCGCAATCGTTTGTCAGCGATGGCCGACTGCATTGCTTAAACCCGTCACTGTTTTTCTACGATGCCCAGTTCAATGTCATGACTCGACGCTCACCTGAGCCGTGTCGTGCTTCAAATCTGTTCAGAACCTGCCTTATTTCAGCGCACAAGCGCACCAATTAAGGGATTTCCCGCATCGGTTGGGCGACGTCATTTTTTACTGATGTTCAAATACTTTTAATTTCTGTATAAACGAGGGGAATCAAACAATGAATCGCCCCGGGTATCGAGGAGACTTGTTGGTTAAAGTGCCTCGTACTCAAAAACTTCATTCGCTTGTTGCTTGTAATAATTTTGTTCGGCTTCAGCAGGTGGAATATAGCCGATTGAGCCCATCAGGCGTTGGTTGTTGAACCAGGCCACCCATTCCAAGGTCGCCATTTCCAAAGCAGCCTTTGTCTTCCATGGGCCTCTGTGATGAATAAGCTCAGTCTTGTAAAGGCCATTAATGGTTTCAGCCAATGCGTTGTCATAGCTGTCCCCCGTTGATCCCACAGAAGCTTTGATGCCTGCATCAATTAACCGGTCTGTGTACCGGATTGATAGGTATTGCGAGCCCCTGTCGCTGTGGTGAACGAGCCCATCTGTGTCAGTAGGTTGACGGCTGTAGAGAGCCTGTTCGAGGGCATCAAGCACAAAGTCTGACTTCATCGAACTACTCATACGCCAGCCCACGATACGACAGGCAAACACATCGATAACAAATGCCACATAGACCCATCCTTGCCAAGTGGAACAGTACGTAAAATCTGCCACCCACAGGCGGTTTGGTCGGTCAGCGTTGAACTGACGGTTCACCAAGTCTTGAGGACACAGCGCCATGTTGGCCGGCACTGTGGTCTTAATAACTTTGCCGCGACGCACGCCCTGTATGCCGTGACAAGCCATCAAACGCTCGACCGTGCAGCGGGCAACCAAACGCCCCTGCCGACGCAGTTCGTGCCAGACTTTACGAGCCCCATAAACGCAGAAATTAACCTTCCAGACACGTCTGATCTCCGGCAGCAATTCATCGTCCCGTTTGGTTCGGCAACTGCGAAGCGCTGGATTGCTCAACTGAGCGGCATGGCGCCAATAGGCAGAAGGGGTGACCTGCAAAACCCTGCAGATCGGCTCGACCCCAAAGTCAGCCCGGTATTGGTCAATGAAGGCGTTTATTTCAGCTTGCGGTCGAGCTCCGCCTGAGCGAAAAAAGCGCTAGCCAACTTCAAAATCTCGTTGGCGCGGCGCAATTCTTTGACCTCGCGCTCTAGGGCCTTGACGCGCTCACGCTCATCGGTGGTCACACCTGCTCGGTTGCCGCTATCGACTTCTGCTCGCTTGAACCACTCGAGCAACGTTGATGGCGTGCAGCCAATCTTGGGGGCTATCGATTCAACCGTGGCCCAGACCGACGGGTACTCGGCTCGATGCTCCTGAACCATGCGAACGGCACGTTCTCGTACTTCGGGGGAAAATCTAGTTTGCTTTTTCATGACTTCATTCTCTCAGGAAATGAAGCCTCCTCCAAACCCGGGGCGATTCACAAGGTGCAGCAAACCAATCTGTTGCAACGTTTTTAGTGGATCCGATGTATGCAAGTAACCGAGACGGCTATCGAGCCGGCCTACCTGTCTTTCAAGCAAGTCAAAAAAACTTACGATCAAAAAACACTCGTCGTCAAAGACTTCAGTCTATCGGTTGCTAAGGGTGAGTTCATCACACTGCTCGGGCCATCGGGGTCGGGCAAAAGCACCGTGCTTATGATGCTTGCTGGCTTTGAGAGCGTCACCAGTGGAGACATTTCGATCGATGGGGTCTCGATCACTAAAACGGCGCCCTACAACCGAAACATTGGGATGGTGTTTCAGAACTACGCGCTCTTTCCGCATATGACGATTGCCGAGAATCTGGCGTATCCGTTAACAATACGCAAAAAAAGCAAGTCACAGATCAAAGAGCGCGTCAACGAGTATCTGGGCTTGATCGAAATGCAGGATTTCGGGGCGCGCTACCCCGGCCAACTCTCCGGAGGCCAACGCCAGCGCGTGGCGTTGGCTCGGGCACTGATCTTTGACCCGTCACTCGTATTGATGGATGAGCCGCTAGGCGCACTTGACAAGAAGTTGCGCGAGCAAATGCAGTACGAAATCACGCGCCTGCACCAGACCATAGGCTTTACCGTGATTTACGTCACCCACGACCAGACCGAAGCGCTGTCAATGTCTGACAGGATTGCTGTCTTTAACGCTGGGGTGGTTCAACAATGCGCCACACCAGCTGAGCTCTATGAGAGACCGAGCAACGCTTTCGTGGCTGACTTTATCGGCGAGAACAACTTTATTGCCGGCACCGTTGACCAACTTGAGGATCAGACCGCTATGGTCACCGTCCCCACGGGTGAGAAAGTTCGCGCCCAGGCCGCTGACGGCATTGCCGCTGGGCAACAAGCCAAGCTGTCGGTGCGCCCAGAGAAGCTATTTATCCTGCCAACCGCCCACAGCTACGACAACCTCATGAAGGCTGTATTTGTCACACGCCACTACGTCGGTGACTTCATTCGGTATTACTTCAAGCTTCCTGATGGCTCGGAAATCAATGTCAAGGTCTTAAATGACCGATCCGCACCGATACTGACTGAGGGCGATGCGGCGGAAATTGTTTGGCAAAAAAATGATTGTTTTGCGTATCCGGCTTAATGCCGGATAACACCTACCCGGGATCTCTATTAGCTGCACTCGTAAATCCCGACACTTGACTGGAGAAAAGAATGAAAAAACTTTCTACTGCATTAACCGGTGCGGCACTGGGCCTCGCACTGATGGGAGCGGCACATGCCAATTCGCTGACCGTGGTGTCCTTTGGCGGCGCTTATGGCGCAGCCCAAGAGCGGCACATGATTGCCCCATTCGTTCAAAGCACCGGCACACAGGTGCTATTTGAAGACTACTCCGGCGGTATTGCTGAAATTAAGGCTCAGGTTGAGTCGGGCAATATTCTCTGGGACGCCGTTGACATTGAAGTCATTGACCTTGAGCGCGCCTGCGCCGAAGGCCTGCTTGAAGTCATTCCGCGCGATAACCTGCCCCCGGGCGCCGATGGCACACCAGCGCTCAAAGACTTCATTCCGGCCGCGCTAGAGAACGAGTGTGGTGTTGGTGTGATCGTCTGGACAATCATCTACGCCTACAACAACGACACGATCGGTGCGAACAAGCCGCAGACGATTGCCGACTTGTTTGACACCAAAACGTTCCCGGGCAAGCGCGCCTTTCGCAAGCGTCCTCAAGTGAACATGGAATGGGCCTTGCTTGCTGACGGCGTTGAGCCATCCAAGGTATACGAAGTCTTGGCTACTGACGAAGGTCAGCGTCGTGCGTTTGCCAAGCTTGACACCATCAAAAACGATATTGTCTGGTTCGACAGCTGGTCGCAAGCGCCGCAGTTACTAAACGATGGCGGTGCGGTCATGGTGCAGTCAGCCAACGGTCGTATATTTGCGGCGATCGACGAAGACAAGCGTCCTTTCAGCATGGTTTGGGATAGCCATGTCTATGACCTCGATGTGTGGGCGATCGTCAAAGGCAGTCCGAACAAAGAGTTGGCACTCGAATTCATCAACTTTGCCACTCAGTCCGAGCCGCTTGCGGGCATGGCCGATGTGGCCTATGGTCCGACACGCCTGTCATCGAATGCCTTTGTTGATCAGTCGGTGGTACCAAACCTGCCAACCTCGCACATTGAAAAAGGCATCAAAGCCGACGGGATCTTTTGGGCTGACTTTGGTGAGTCACTCGGCGAGAAATTCAACGAGTGGTTGCTGCGATAAGCACCTTTGAAGCCATTGGGTGGCCGCCAGTGCAGCTGGTGGCCACCACTTTCTTTTAAACGATCAGATTGATGACCCAAACTTCCCTTTCGCCGCAAGATCGCCGAGATGCCCGAGCGCAATTGCGTCGTCGCAAACTCGTGGCCTTTTTGTTTGTCGCGCCACTGCTGGCATTTCTCTTATTTGCGTTTGTCGCACCGATCGCCTCGATGCTCGTGCGAAGCGTCTACGAGCCCACGGTTGCCGATCTGATTCCTGAAACCCTGCAAGAGATGCAACAGTGGGATGGTCGCCAATTGCCACCGCCAGCTGTTATGAATCAATTCGCTCTTGATCTGAAGCGACTCGCCCAGGACCGGACCTCCGGTCGGCTTGCCGGCGAGGTCAATCGGGCACTACCTGGATCAAGCAGCGTGATTCAGTCGACTGCGCGTCGTGTCAGGGGAGTAGAAGACGATGAACTCGCACAAAATGGCGCATCGATCTTGCAAGAAGCGAATCCACGCTGGGCTGAGGTCGACATTTGGCGCTCCATTGAGCGAACCGGCCAAGCCTACAGCATCCATCAGTTTTTAACCGCATTGGATTTACAGCGAGACCCGATTGACGGCTCGATTCAAGCCCGAGACGGCCCAAAAATCTATGTTGACCTCTACACCAAGACATTGCGTATCGCACTGATGATCACGCTTTTGACGATTGCACTCGGTTACCCGCTGTCATACTTTTTAGCAGGCCTGCAAGACAAAACCGCCAACCTGCTTTTGGTGTTCGTGCTGTTGCCCTTTTGGACCTCGCTGCTCGTGAGAACCACGTCCTGGATTGCCTTGTTGCAAACCAATGGGGTGATTAACTCTTTCTTGATTTATGTCGGTGTCATACGCGAACCGATGCGGCTGCTCTACACGGAGTTGGCCACCATCATTGCCATGACACACATCCTGCTGCCCTTCATGATTCTGCCGCTCTATAGCGTCATGCGTGGGATCGATCCGAGCTACTTCCGTGCAGCCATGTCAATGGGCGCTAAGCCCATTGGCGCGTTTGTACGGATTTATCTGCCAATGAGTCTGCCTGGACTATCGGCTGGCGCGCTTTTGGTCTTTATTATTTCAGTTGGGTACTACATCACCCCGGCATTGGTTGGCGGCACAGATGGGCAAATGATCTCCAACCTGATTGCCTTTCACATGCAACAGTCTAATAACTGGGGTCTGGCTGCCGCACTCGGGTCGATTTTGCTGGCGGTCATCTTGTTGCTGTACTGGACATATGACCGCTTTGTCGGCACTAAAAGCTTGTCGTTCGGATAGATCATGCAAAAGTTACCAGCCTACTTTAACGTCTGGCACTACCTAGGGCACTACGGCCTGCGAGTCGTGGCGTTTTTAGTGCTCGTGTTTTTGATGCTACCGATTTTGATCATTATCCCGCTGTCTTTTAACGTCGAACCCTATTTCAGCTTTACCGAAGGGATGTTGGCGTTAGATCCAGAGGCTTATTCGTTGCGTTGGTATCGCGAGATATTTAACGATGCCCGATGGACGCTGGCCATCCGTAACAGCTTCACCATTGGAGTGGCCGCGGCGTTGTTGGCGACTGTACTTGGCACCATCGCTGCTGTTGGCTTAGCGTCACCGGTCATGCCGTTTAAGCGCTTGATCACAGCCTTACTGATTTCACCGATGATCGTGCCGCTGATCATCATCGCTGCTGGCATGTTCTTCTTCTACACGCGCTTTAACCTCGTAGCCAGTTACACCGGGTTGATCATCGCACATGCAGCACTAGGCGTCCCATTTGTCATCATTACGGTGACAGCCACATTGGCCGGCTTTGACCGTTCGCTCTATAACGCCGCGGTCGGTATGGGCGCCTCCCCTATTCGGGCATTTTGGGACATCACCGTGCCGCTGATCCGTCCAGGCGTCATCTCTGGCGGTCTATTTGCTTTCGTGACTTCATTTGACGAAGTCGTGCTGGTGCTGTTTCTCGCGGGCCCCGAGCAACGAACCATTCCACGTCAAATGTTCTCCGGGCTGCGCGAACAGATCAACCCAACGATCTTGGCAGTTGCCACGATGCTAATCCTGATATCGATTGCACTTCTGGTGACCCTTGAGCTATTGCGACGTCGCAGTCAGCGAATCAGGGGAGAGCGTTTCTAGCAACCCCTGGCCGAAGCGCTCAGAGCAACTCTTGAATTGAATCAAACGCACGATCGAACGCTTGGCGCCCTTGTTCGATGGCCGGTTCGGCGAGATGAAACTCCATCAAGCCCATTTGCGCCAGGCGCGGGGTGACCACGGCGTCGGGCGGCTCACCGGCCATGCGACTGCGTGTAATGCGAACCTGCATGATGTTGATACTAGAGGCCACCACATCAAACAGCGACGGCACCACCGGGGGCTTGTCATCCATTTCAGGCTTGCGCGAGAAGCTCAAACTCATTTGAATCTTACGTTGCACGCGTTCAAACCAACCGGGCTCGGTGGCTTGCGCTAAGGCTGCCTGATCATCTTCGACCTGATCGAGCTCGCCTTTGAAATGACGGCCAATCAAGTCCGAATTCAGATCGACAGCGATCACCACATCGGCGCCCATGGCGCGTGCCAAGGAGACGGGCACTGGATTGACAAGCCCGCCATCGACCAGTGTCTTTGTGCCATATTGCACTGGTGTCAGCAATCCGGGCAATGCGATAGAAGCACGCACTGCTTGAGCCAGCGATCCTTCGCGCAACCACACCTCGGCACCGGTTTGCAGGTTGCACGCCACAGCGCCAAAAGGCATGTCCAGCGTTTCGATGGGCCGGTCTTGAAACGTTTTGGCAAAAAACGACATCAGTTTCTCACCCTTGATCAAGCCTCCATTGAGACTGAAATCCATGAATGAGGCGATATCGAGTAAGGAAAGCTCTCGAATCCACGCCTCAAACCGATCAAGTTCGCCACTGACGTAGGCTGCACCGACCAGTGCGCCTATCGAAGTACCACAGACCATGTCGGGCTCGATGCCACGCGCTTGCAACGCACGGATGACGCCGACATGGGCCCAGCCACGGGCAGCGCCTGCGCCAAGTGCCAAGGCAATTTTCGGTCGATCGCTTTTGCTGTCCACGCTCATGCCCAGTTAAGTAGAAATGCGCTGCCCATGATCGCCAAGCAGACGCCTGGCGCACTACCCACAGGATTGCAGCGCACCCAATGGATCACTCAGTTTGGCGGGATAAATGGCTCTGGCGAGCCTTCAACGTTCTTTTCGATATAGACCGACCGACTTGGAAACGCAAATGAACTGCCGGCACCTTCAACAATTTCTTTAATCCTGTAGGCGAGCTCTTCCTTGTGCTCAAGCCACTGCCCCCAAACCGTGGTCTTGGTAAAGGTGTAGAGCATCAGATCGATCGATGAGGTATTGAACGAATCAATGCGAACGAACATGGACGCATCGGGCGGCTGTACAAAAGCATCTGAAGTGCGAATGTACTGCTCAATCTGCTCGCGTATGGTCTTGATTTGTTCAAGGGTGGCGCGATACTCCAGGCCAATTTTCCAGAAAATTCGACGATAGGTCATGTTCGAGAAGTTTGTGACTGCCGCATCTGATAGCTTCTGATTCGGAACAAAAACGGGCGACAAATCAAAACGGCGGACCTTCGTCGAACGAAAACCAATGTGCTCAACCGTGCCCTCAACCACGCCATCGACCAATATCCAGTCACCAACCTTAAAGCGCTTCTCGATCAGGATACATAAGCCACCGATCAGGTTTCTGAACAAATCCTGAGCACCGAGGGCTACAGCCACACCAAATAACCCCAAACCCGCAAGGATCGGCCCGATCTGGATGCCCCAGATTTGCAGGATCGTTGCCGCACCGATAAATACAACACCCCATTTGATACCGGTGACCAACCAGACGACCATCTCGTGGGTCAATATGCCTTCGAGGCGCTTGAGCAGTCGGCTAAAGATCTGAACCGAGTTGTAAAGTGCCCAGAAAATCGAAACTGAAATCAACGTTCTGACGATGTGGTCACCGAGGGTGTCAAATTCACCGCGTAGACCGAGATATTGAAAGGCAAAGAAGACGCCGAGCGCGACAAACAGCAACTGCAACGGACCGCCGAGTGCCGCGCTAATTTGGCCGTCAATGGTATTTTTGGTGCGGCTAGCCCAACGATCGACAAACCCGAGCACAACGCGCCGAAACACGCCACGAGTGGCATAAAAAAACAGCAAAATTAACAAGGCGACGATCGCGTCGCCAATCGAATAACCTAGAACACCGGTGTTCCAGACCTCCAGAAAGATTTGCCAAAATTGTCGTAATTGCTCCGACAGCTCGCCCATATGCCTCACCCGTCACGAATTCACTTTGATCTCTCAGTGTAACGAAGCAGACAAGGCCTGTCACCCTTGTCTCTGCATCAATAACTCGCGTAACTGACGAACCTCCTCATGTATTGACGTCAATTGCTGCTGCAGGTGAGCCTCACGGCGATCGGCCTCTTCGATTTCGGCTTGACGCTCGTGGGCTTGATCCTGCTCGGCAAAGGTCTGCATTGCGTTGACGATGATGGCGATAAATAAATTTAGGACGGTAAACGTCGCTACCAATATGAACGGCACAAAAAACAGCCATGCATACGGGTACTGTTCCATAACTGGCCTAGAGATACCCATGGACCAGCTCTCGAGCGTCATCACTTGGAACAAGGTGTATAACGACAGGCCAATCGACCCAAACCAGTCAGGGAAAGCTTTGCCAAAGAGATCGGTTGCGATGACTGCGAACACGTAATAGATGAGCATGAGCAACATCCCGATCGCGCCCAGTCCTGGCAAAGCGCCAAGCAGCGCCGAGACCACACGACGCATCGATGGCACGATCGTCAACACCCGCAATACCCGCAGAACCCTAAGCGCGCGCAAGACAGCCAGTGGACCGGTTGCCGGTATCAACGCGATGGCAACCACGCTGAAATCAAAAATACTCCATGGATCCTTAAAGAAGCGCAAGCGCCAGACATACAGACGCATCAGAATCTCGACAATGAATATCGATAAACAGATCTTATCGAGCACCCGCAACGTGGGCTGCCAGCTCGACAAACTGACCGTTGCGGTTTGCAGCCCCAAAATAGCAGCGTTAAACAAGATAACGCCCAAGATGAAATGCCCGAACCATGCAGCTTGCACCAAGGCGAAGGTGCGATCACGCCAAGTCGACATAAAAGTGTTCCCGAATTCAGTCTGACGATGAGCCAGCCCTCTTGAATGCACCAAGCAGAGCCAAACCAGAGTTTTGCCGGGAATTATCGCCGAATTTGTCGAGCCGCTGGCGTCAGAGGCCAGTTGTCTTAGCCGAAGCGACCCGTGATGTAGTCTGCGGTTTGCTTGCGTTTGGGGTTGACAAACATGGCCTCGGTCTCGCCGTACTCGATCATCTTGCCAAGATACATGAATCCAACGTTGTCCGAGACGCGGGCGGCTTGCTGCATGTTGTGCGTGACAATCACGATGGTGTACTGCTCGCGTAACTCGTGAATCAGTTCCTCTATCTTTGAGGTCGCAATCGGGTCAAGTGCCGAGCATGGCTCATCCATCAAGAGCACCTCAGGGTCTGAGGCAATGCCGCGAGCAATACAAAGGCGTTGTTGCTGGCCACCCGACATGCCAAGTGCGCTTTGATCGAGTCGGTCCTTGACCTCGTCCCACAGGGCTGCCGAACGCAAAGACCGCTCGACGGTCTCATCAAGAATGCTCTTTTTAGACACGCCATCGACTCGAAGCGGGTAAATGACGTTCTCGTAGATCGACATGGCGAAGGGGTTTGGCTTTTGAAAAACCATGCCCATGCGCTTGCGTAATGCAATCACGTCAACACCAGGGCCATAAATATCGAAGTCACCCACACGAATCTGACCATCAATGCGCAGGTCATCGACCAAGTCATTCATGCGGTTAATACAGCGCAGCAAAGTCGATTTGCCGCAACCGGAAGGACCAATCAGTGCGGTCACCATGCCCTTTTGAATCGACATGTTGATATTGTATAAAGCCTGGCTTTGACCGTACCACAAGCAAAAGTCTTTGACTTCAAGCGATGCGCCTTGATCACTTTGCTTGATGTGGTAGCTTGTCTGCACAGACTCACTGCTGGTTTCTGTACTTTGCACGGCACTTGGTTCTGACATCAAAAACCTCTCACTTTCAAGCCTTTAGAATTTGTCGGCGGCGTACTTGCGCTTTAGACGATTGCGTATGTAGATCGCACTCGACTGCATCGTCACAATCAGAGCGAGCAACAAGAGCGTTGTAACAAACACCATGGGTTTACCCGCTTCAGAATTTCGTGACTGGAAACCCACGTCAAAAATATGGAAGCCTAGGTGCATAAAACTGCGCTCCAAGTGAATGAATGGTGCAAAGCCATCAATCGGCATGGCAGGCGCTAACTTCACAACCCCGACCAACATTAACGGTGCCACCTCGCCTGCGCCACGCGCCATTGCGAGAATCATCCCCGTCATGATGCCAGGAAAAGCCTTGGGCAATATGACGTACTTGAT
>SKIZ01000196.1 GCA_007116135.1 Burkholderiaceae bacterium | reverse complement strand
GGTATTTATGAGCCCACTGAGGGACAGATCCTGTATCGCGGCAACGATCTACGCAGTCTGTCAAGCGCTCAACGCACCGGCGCCAATCTCGATGTGCAGATGATCTTTCAGGATCCGATGTCGGCCTTAAATCCGCGTATGCGTGTGCGCGACATCGTGGGTGAGGCGCCAGTGTTTCACAAGCTCACGCCGAGATCGAACATCGATGAGCATGTTGCCGCCATCTTGGAGCGCGTCGGGCTTGACCCCATCTTCATGCGCCGCTACCCGCACCAGTTCTCGGGTGGCCAGCGTGCACGCATTGGCATTGCAAGGGCGTTGGCCGTTAATCCCAAGTTTTTGGTGTGTGATGAGAGCGTCGCAGCACTTGATGTCTCGATTCAGGCGCAGGTGCTCAACCTCTTTATGCAATTGCGTCAAGACCTGAACTTGACCTATCTCTTTATTAGTCACGACCTCGGTGTGGTCAAGTACTTATCCGATCGCGTGGTGATTATGTATCTCGGTCGGGTGGTGGAGTCGGCGCCGGCGCCAGTGATATTTGCTGGGCCCAATCACCCGTACTCGCAAGCGCTGCTTGACAATGTGCCAAGCTTGGCCAATCGCCACAAACGTTTTTCCAGCATCAAGGGCGAGATTCCGTCGCCGTTGAACCCGCCGGGCGGTTGTCACTTTCATCCGCGCTGCCCCAAGGCTGGTCCACGTTGCAAGGCCGAGGTGCCGGTGTTGCGTGAACTTAAACCCGGTCATTTAAGTGCCTGTCACATCAATGACGGCACAACCGATTAAGGCTGGCTGCACAAGCACTTATCACTCATAACAAAGAGGGCAACTCCATGAGTCAGAACAAACCCATCAATGACAACCCCGTGCAAATCGAAGCGCCTGACATCACGCGCTGGCAATCGGGCAATACCGGTGTCGACTTTGTTTGGCAGTTCGATTCAGGCAAGCCCGGGCCTCACGTCATGGTGCAGTCGCTAACCCACGGCAATGAGATATGTGGCGCCATTGTGATGGATTGGTTCTTATCTGAAGGCTTTCGCCCGCAAAAGGGTGTTCTCACCATGGCGTTTGGCAACCTGGCGGCCTTTGCCCGCTGGGATCCTGCCAACCCCGGTGCAAGTCGCTACACCGATGAAGACTTTAACCGTGTGTGGTCGGATGACTACCTCAATAGTGAGAAGAACTCGGCTGAACTTCAGCGAGCTCGCGTGCTGTTGCCCTTTGTTGATGCCGCTGACTTTGTGCTCGATATTCACTCCATGCATGAACCATGCGCACCGCTGATGGTCTGTGGCACCACCGGCCAGGGTGCGGACAAGGCAGTTGCCTTATCAAAGCGACTCGGTATTCCCGAACACTTGATTCACGACACCGGTCATCCTTCGGGCAAACGCATGATCGAGCGCCCGCAGTTTGCCGACCCGGAAAATCCAAAGGCAGCGATCTTAATCGAGTGTGGCCAACATTGGGAGAAGTCCTCTGTTGATGTTGCTCGCCAGACCATGTTGCGGTTTTTGATTGACCGAGGCGTGATCTCAGAGCAGACAGTTGCAGCGCATTTGAACCCGAGCCTGCAGGCCAAATCACACAAAGTGATTAAAGTCACTGAGGCGGTGGTTGCGAAGTCATCCGAATTCCGATTCGTGCAGCCCTTCAAGGGTCTAGAGGTGATCGCGAAAAAAGGCGATCCGATTGCACACAATGGCGATGAGGTGGTCGTGGCACCCTATGATCATACGGTGCTGGTGATGCCATCGGTGTCGAAACAGTGGAAAATCGGCACCACCATGGTTCGTTTTGGGCAACTGGTCTAGATCAGCCGAGTCATCTAGGCACACTGACGATCACCGCTAGCAAGGCCGTTTTCGCAGTCGGTCAGTTCATGGTTTCTCGTGCCTTCTGCAAGCACGGCCCAATCGGACACTGGCTTGACTGAATCAAGAGGGTCTTTATGCGTCAAAAGAAATTTGTCGTCATCGGTGGCGGCACCTCCGGTTGGATCACAGCACTGAGTCTGCGGCAGTTTTTCGCGCACGCTCAAATCACGGTCATCTACAGTCAAGACAAGGGCATCGTGGGCGTGGGCGAGGCCACGACCCCGCACTTTGTTGACTTCTTGAAAGAAACCGGGGTTGATCTGGCTGACTTCATGAGATCGGTTGGTGCGACGCTTAAAAAAGGGATTAGCTTTGAGAACTGGAATGGCGATGGGCAGAAGTATTTTCATCCGTTTAAAGAAACGCTCAGAGAGTTCTCAATCCCACGCATCTTCGGGCACACCTGCTTTGACTTCTACTTAAAGAAGCTCATTCGCGAGCAACTGCCGCTAGATGACTACACCTATGCCGCGCGCTTGGCTTATGCAAACAAGGTCGATGTCGATCACTGCCACTTCGCCTTTCATTTTGATGCCAATCAGTGCGCCAACTACCTGGAAAACCTGGCTCGGGCGCGCGGTGTGCAGGTCGTTGTGGGCGAATTTCGACAAGCCGTTCAAGACAGCGCTGGCAACATCACGCAGATCCTCACTCAAGACAGCGCCTTTGAGTGTGATTTCGTATTCGACTGCAGCGGGTTTCATCGCGCCATCATCGGTGGCGTCTATGGCCAGCGTTGGATCTCGTATCGAGAGCACTTGCCGATGAAACAAGCCATCACCTTTTGGCAGGATGCTGATCCAAGTTTCCCGCCCTACACCGGGTGCATCGCGATGAAGGCCGGCTGGATGTGGCGTATCCCTTTGCAAGGCCGAGTCGGTTGTGGTTACGTCTTTGACAGTGACTACATCGACGCCGATGAGGCCAAGCGTGAGGCTGAGCACTTTTACGGCCAGAGGCTCGATGTCAGGAAGGTGCTCAAGTTTGATGCCGGTCGCTATGAGAATATTTGGGTCAAGAACTGTATTGCGGTTGGATTGTCTGGCAATTTCATCGAACCGCTCGAGTCGACATCGATTTGGTTGCAGTTGTCATTGCTTTTGACGCTGCGCCAGTTCCTAAGCAACATTGATGATCTCGATAGCCACAGTACGGCGCTCTTTAACGAGCTAATCGGCCAGGATGTCGATGAAAAAATGGAGTTCGTCTACCTGCACTATCTCACTAAAAGGCAAGATAGTGCGTTTTGGCGAGACTTTCGAGAAAAAACCGTGTTGCCGCAAAGGATCGCTCGCCTCCTTCCCTTTATTAAGCGCGGTGATCTGAAGTTCCATAACCTGCGATCAGCCGACCTGCCGTCTCATTTTGCGCTTCGCAGCTACGTCAGTGTCTGCGCTGGGCTCGGTTTATTTGAAAAACCCATGGCGATTGAACACCTCGATACGATTGAACCTGCGCCTGCAGCCTACAAGGCGCAGATTGAGAGCCAATTGCAGCAAAGCAGGTCGCAGGCCCAGTTTCTGGAGGCTCTCGGTTGCCCGGTGGCGCCGGGAAACACCGAGATGTCGACGCCCTGAACCTAGCAGCAACAAGGCTGTCGCTAGCTCGGAACAATTACGGTATATTCAAGTCACTAACAGACGGTCACCCGCCAGGCATCCGGGTGTTTTAGGACTTTGGTCCGCCCGGCTTGCGGTCGGTGTTGCCGTGAATCACGAGGAATCAATGGTCATGCAAATCAATCAAGAGGTCGTTCAAGGGGTTTTGGTGATTAGTCCCGAGGGACGGCTTGATGCCACCACGGCGCCTGTTTTTTCTGAGCAGATACTGGGTTTGTTTGGTCAATATCCGCACGCGGTGATTGACTTCTCTTCGGTTGCTTACGTCTCGAGTGCCGGGCTGCGCGCGATTTTGATGGCAGCCAAACACCGTCGTCAGACCGGCGGCAAAATGGCTTTATGCGCCATGGCTGAGCCCATCAGAGAGGTCTTTGAGATTAGCGGATTTTGTTCGTTAATCGATGTGTTGCCTGACATGCCGGCGGCACTAGCAAAGGTTAAAGCTTAAGGGGGCGTTCTTTTGTTCGTGCTCAGGCAACAGTGGCGGCTAGCGTGCTGTGCATTCTTGATGGCGGCATGCCTGCTGCCAGCGAGCGCCATGGCCCATACGCTGCGCCTACAGTTGCAATGGGTGCCTCAAGCGCAGTTTGCGGGCTACTACGTGGCTCAAGATCTCGGTTGGTACGAGCAGGCGGGTCTGGATGTCGAGATATTGCCGCATGGACCAGAGTTCCCGCCAGGCAAAGCATTGGCCAGCGATGAGGCTGATGTGGCGGTGTTTAATTTAAGCGAGGCGCTGCAGCTGATGGATCAAGGTGTGGCGCTTGTCAATTTGCAGCAATTCAAGCGCCAATCGTCCTTGGTATTTGTCGCCTTGGCTGACACCGGGATTGTCACGCCCAACGATCTAGATGGTCGACTGATCGCGCGGTGGAATCACTTTGGTGCGCAATCTGAAGCGCTGTTTCGACGCTATGGCGTCAAGCCCAAAGTGGTCAACCAAGGCTTCTCGATGGCGCCATTAAGAGCCGGGGTTGTCGATGCGGCCATGGCCACGCGCTATAACGAAATGGTGCAGCTCTATCTCGGTGGGCTTGATGAAGAGGACATGGTGGTGTTGGCGCTCGCCGATCACATAACCAGCCTGCCTGAAGACGGTATTTACGTGCGCACCGAACAGTGGCAAGCCCACGAACAGGCGCTCAGCGCATTTGTCGAAGTCACCCGTCGTGGCTGGCAGTATGCCTTTGATCACCCGGACCAAGCGATTGACTCGGTGATGCGCCGAGCGCGTGACGCTGGCCTGCAAACCAACCGAGCCCATCAGACACTCATGCTCTCAGTGCTCAGAGACTTTTATCTTGATGACCAAGGCCAGTTGCACGATGGTCAAATGTACGAGGACGATTTCAACAGGGCTTGGCAGCTCTTGCGTCAATACGAAGTGATCCGGGGCCAGAACATTCCTACCCATGAAGAGTTTCACAAGCGTTAAATGATTTCGTTAAATCGCAGCCTCGCAGCACGTCTGGCACTTGTGACCTTGGTTACGGTGGCGACGATCTTTTTTATCTCCACGGCTGCCGTCTACACCATGATTCGTGGCGTCTTGCTTGAGAAGACCGAGGAGATGTCGCGTGAGCTCGTGCGCGCCACAGCCAACCAAATTCTGATTCCGCTCAATGAGGTTGTTGGGACGAGTCGAGGCTTGGCGATTCATCTGAGCATGGGTGCCTACGAGCCTGATGAGATTTTTCCGGTGCTCGATCAAATTGTTCGCCAGTCAGATGTCATTGCCGGGGCTTCGGTTAGTTACGAGCCGTATTCCGTGGTGGCGGATCAGCGGTTTTTTGGCCCGTTTTCTTTTAGAACCCCCGATGGCATTGGTCGCATGAACCTCGGTGGCCCTGATTACGACACGTTTAGTCGAGATTGGTATCAGATACCCGCTTTAAGCGGTCGATCCCATTGGAGTGAGCCGTTTCCATCGGCAGTTAACCCCGACCGCTTGATTGTTGCCTATTCGGTGCCGTTTTTTGATGCAGAGGGGCAATTGCTAGGCGTGATTTCAATGGATATCGAGTTGCGCGATCTGGTGAGCTTTGTCAACGATGTCGAGATTTTTGAGTCAGGTTTTGCGTTTTTGCTCAGTCCCACGGGGCGCATGATTTCTTATCCGCGCCACGAGTGGGTGATGCGTGAGACGGTCTTTAGTCTGGCACATACGCTTGACTTGCCGAGCTTGCGTGAACTCGGCCGGCAGATGCAACGTACCAGGGAAGCCTTTTTACCAATGCCTGACGGCATTTTCGAGCAACCCGCGCAACTCTATTACATGAACCTGCCCCAATTGAACTGGACCTTGGGGGTAGTGATTCCTGAACGCGAACTCTTTGCCACCATTCAACGCGTTATCAGTGCGATTGTGGCGATTGGAGCGATCGGTTTTTTGACGTTGTTGCTGGCGATTATTCTGATTTCACGCAGCATCACATATCCACTTAAAACCTTGGTGGTCAGCGCCAAGGAGATTGCGCGCGGCAATTTGGATCGGCCGTTGCCGGACATCAAGCGAGAAGACGAGATCGGTGTTCTGGCCCACTCGTTTGATGAAATGCGCCGCTCGTTAAAAGACTACATCAGCGATTTGACGCAGACCACAGCGGCAAAGGAGCGCATCGAGAGTGAATTGAAGATCGCGCGCAATATCCAGATGAGCTTCTTGCCCAAGCGCTTGGCTCTAGAGGGCAAGGCGTTGCCGGTTGATTTACATGCGGCACTGGTTCCAGCCAAAGCGGTAGGCGGAGATTTATACGATTTCTTTCCCCTTGATGATGGCCAACGGCTTTTTTTCGCCATTGGCGATGTCTCCGATAAAGGGGTGCCGGCGGCCTTGTTTATGGCGGTTACCAAAACATTGGTCAAAGGTTTCGCCGAGCAGTCACGCGATCCCGGTGAGATTCTGTACCGGGTTAACAATGAGCTGTGCGTCAACAACGACAGTGGCATGTTTGTGACCTATCTATGCGGCATCCTCGATCTTGCCTCAGGGCAAGTGCACTTTGCCAACGCCGGGCACAACCCGCCGCTGTTGGCGCGCGCCGGCGGCGAACACGAATGGCTCAAGCTGCCGCCTGGTCTGGTGCTCGGTGCGATGGAGGACATGGATTTCCCGGTCAGTACGCTGACACTTGCACCTGGTGATTCGTTGCTGCTCTACACCGACGGCGTCACGGAAGCAAGCAACCCGAAAGATGATCTCTTTGGTGAGGCGGCGCTTGAAGCGGTTTACGCGCAGATTAAAGACAAGAGCGCCGCAGATCAAGTGCAGGCGGTCTTTGACGCTGTTCTTGTCCATGCCGATGGCGC
>SKIZ01000200.1 GCA_007116135.1 Burkholderiaceae bacterium | reverse complement strand
CTTGGGCATCATATTTCTGAGGTGCATTCATTGACTCACCACCTACTGCATTGATTCTGAAACACCGATATCATAGACAAATGCCAACAATCGCATCCGCTTATTTGCCAGCATGCAACCGATAAGTGTCTATTTGCCCGGCATGCCTGCCTTGCACGCCAGGCTTGCCCAAACACATGAGTTCATCGTGGCGTGCTACTGCGCGGCCTGGTGTGATACATGCACGATCTATCGCGAGCGCTTTGAGGCGCTGGCGTGTGAGCATCGCCAACACATTTTTGTGTGGATTGACATCGAAGACGACCCGGCGCTGCTTGGCGATGAGGATGTGGAAAACTTTCCGACACTGTTGATCGAACGATCTGGCCAAGCACTATTTTTTGGCACGATGCTGCCACACATTCAACAGCTCGAGCGCCTCATATCTAGCTTGGCAAGCGGGCCAAGCGCACCGATATCAGGCACGACCCTGCCGGTACTGCGAGAGGCCTTGCTGCAAAGGCAGTAAGGCGCAACAGCTAGATTAATGTCAGATTAATTCGAGCCTGAAGACTCAGACTCATCGCCTGCTGCTTTGGGTTTGACGGGTGCGCCAAGCAAAACACCAAGGGCGCTTTTACGCGGCCCGCTCGCCGGTTTGGTCGCCGCCGGCTTGGCCGGCTCAGCGGCCTGGGGCTCGTAGGGCTTTAGAAAAAACTCGTCAACCGGCTGGCGTGCTGGCTCACGGCGGCTCGCCCCCAGATCTTTGCGCGGGCTGCGCGAGGGTCTGGACTGACCCTGCCCCCCTCTGGCGCTCGACAGATCCAATCCCAATGTGCCGCGCTCGATCGGGCGCTTGATAAGTTTTTCAACTTCAATGAGCAGCTTTTCTTGTTGCGGCGTAAACAACGAAATCGCATCGCCAGACAAGCCAGCGCGTCCGGTGCGACCAATGCGGTGCACGTAGTCCTCGGCGCTGTAGGGCAAGTCGTAATTAATCACGCACGGCACGCCAGCGACATCGAGTCCACGGGCAGCCACATCGGTTGCCACCAGCACCTCTAGTGAGCCTGACTTAAAGGCATCCAATGCCTTCATGCGGTCAGCCTGCGACTTGTCGCCGTGAATCGACTCGGCACTGACTCCGTCGCGCACAAGTTCACGAGCCAAGCGGGCGGTACCGATCTTGGTATTGGAGAAAACAATGACTTGATTCAAGCCCTTGGACTTCACCAAGTGCACCACCGCGGCGCGCTTGTGTTCCTCGGCCACGGGGTAAGCAATCTGACTGACGGTATCGGCGGTGGCGTTGCGTTTGGCGACCTCGATCTCAACTGGCGTCTTTTGATAGGTGCGCGCAAGCTTGCGAATCTCTGGGCTAAAGGTCGCGGAAAACAGCAGTGTCTGGCGCTGAGCCGGCAGCGCCCGAATGATGCGGTCTAGGTCGGGCAAAAAGCCCATGTCCAACATCCGGTCAGCTTCATCGAGCACCAAAATGCCGACTTGCGACAGGTTGACCGTGTTCTGTGACAAGTGATCAAGCAAACGACCCGGCGTGGCAATCAAGACCTCACAGCCTTCACGCAAAGCCACCTTTTGCGCACCAATATCCACGCCACCAAAGACCACCGCACTGCGCAATGGTGTGGCCACGCTGTAGCGTTTGACACTCTCGTAGACCTGATCGGCGAGCTCACGCGTGGGCGTCAAAATCAGCGCGCGCACGGGGTGGCGCGCCGGCGAAGCACTGGCATTGGCCATTGGCATCAAACGATGCAAGATCGGTAAGGTGAAGGCCGCGGTCTTGCCGGTGCCTGTTTGCGCCGCGCCCATGACATCGTGGCCAGCCATGACCACTGGCAATGCCTGCGCCTGAATCGGCGTCGGTACGGTGTAGCCCGTCTGTTTAACCGCCTGCAGAATCTGGGCATGCAAGCCGATGGCATCAAAGGTCGGTTCGATCACCGCGCTTGTGGCGGCATTAGCTGCATCTGCTGCAGCCGGATTGGTATCGCTTTGGGTCATAACGTTCCGATTAAGCTAAGCGCCTAGTGTACTGCAACTAGGCTGCAAACTACGGCTACGTTTGGTGCCCTCAAGGCGCTTGAGGCTGCGCTACCAATAGCCAATGAACGCGCGCAGCACCCAGAAAGTCACCATGCCGCCAACAATCATCAACATCACATTGTGAGTTTTGTTAAACAGCCAAATCGCCACTAGCGCGGCAAATAGGCGCTGATCGATCACCGTGGCCATGGTCTCGGTTGAGTACCAAGGCAAGACGATGGGCACGATAATGCCGGTGAGTGCGGCCGCTGGCGCAAAGCGCAACGCCCGTCGCACCGGTTCACTCAGTGGCAAGCGATGGCCAAACAGGTGATAGGTCGAGCGCGTCAAGACCGTCGATAGCGTGAGCAACACGATGGCCAAATAGACGTAGCCCTCGGCTGCCCATATCTGTTTTATCGTCTCAAACACGGCTCACCTTATCCTTTGCCACCTTGTCGCGCTTTACGGTACGTGCGCTCAGCCCAAATGCCTGTGACGATGCCCACCACCACAGCGGCAAGCAACCCCAGACGCAAAGGCAAGCCTTGCGCGGCCCAAGCCGTCACGCCGGCGGCGATCATCGACACCAGCATGGGTCGGCTATTGGCCAGCGGGATGGTGATCGCAAGCAATGCCAAAACCGCTGCGTAGTCCAGACTCCAAGCCGTGGGCACGAGACTGCCCAATACGATCCCGAGAATCGAAGACACCTGCCAGACCAGCCAGCCCGGGGCAATGGTGGCCAGGAAAAACGCCCGCTGAGCCTCGGTGCCTTTGACAGGCGCATCGCCAAAGCGTGGCATGAACAACACAAACGACATGTCGCTCGTAAGAAAACCATACGACAATCGCTTATACCAAGGCAGACTTTGGAAATACGGCTGCAGCGCCGCACTAAAAATCAGGAACCGCAAGTTCACGATCAGGCCCGCGGCAAAGATCAACCAAAGCGGTGCGCCCGCGGCAATCAAAGGCAGGGCCGTTAATTGCGCTGAGCCGGCATACACCAAAACCGTCATCAGCACCGCCGCACTCTCGGTTAAACCCGACTTCACCATGGCCACCCCCGTGACCAGGCCCCAGGTGAAGGTCGCCACCAAGGCCGGGCGGACAGCCAGAAGGCCCTCGCGCATGGCGGCATGGCGCTCGGCTTGGGCATTGGTTTGATTCGAAGACAGCGGGTCAGACACTTGAGAGACGATTCCTGCAGTTGCCAACAGCCCTTGGGGCAAGACGAGCCATGCTTGGGCACGTTATTGTAATGCCCGCTTGGTACAATTGGTTTTAGTTCACTGTCACGAGAATCACGCCATGTCTGAGTCCGCTTCATCCGCTTCGAACCCGGATCGTTCGCAGCCTGATCTGACCGCACAAACGGTTGAAGTCACGGCCGCTGACTTGCCTTTGCATTGCCCGGGCGACAAAGCACCGATCTGGAGCATGCATCCTCGCGTTTTTTTGGATGTCACTAAAACCGGTGAAGTCTTGTGCCCCTACTGCGGCACGCGCTATAAGCTCGCACCCGGCACAGTGATCTCTGGTCACGGGCACTGATGCCCGCTGGTACGCAAGCCATGTTTGCCACGGCCCAAGATGCCGAACAAGCCTTTTATCGCGCACTTGCGCAAGCAGACCTTGACGGGTTGATGCGCGTGTGGGCCGCCGATGAAGAGGTGGTCTGCGTTCATCCGGGTGGCCTGCGTGTGGTGGGCCACCTCGCTGTGCGTGAATCGTGGCAAGACATTTTGGCGCACGGCAGTCTCTTGATCGAGACCTCGCGCTTGATTGAACAAACCACCGTGGTCAGCGCCACGCACTGCGTCATCGAACAAATCAGCGCCCATGGCCCCGATGGCGTGCAACATGCCTATTGTTATGCCACCAATGTGTTTCACAAAGGCTCGAGCGGCTGGCGCTTGGTCCTGCATCACGCCAGTGCCGCACCACAAAGCGCTGGCGCGATGGACTTGCATGACCAGCCCGGGACCTTGCATTAAAGCCTCATGAGCGCACAAATTGACCCATCTGCCTGCCCCGTGCCGCTTTGGCTGCCAGGCGGACATATTCAAACGCTCTACGGTGCCTTGATGGCGCCTGCGAACCGCTTGCGCTTTGTGCGCGAGCGCGTGCAAACGCCTGACGGCGACTTTCTGGATTTTGACTGGAGCGCACCGGGGGTGGTTTTACAACCCAAGGACCGCCCGATTGAGCGCGATGGTTTGCCGCGCGGCACAGCAGCCAAGCGCTGGGCCGAGCCCGATGACATGGCTTTGATACACGCCTATCCCCAAGGACCGGCACTGGTGTTGTTGCATGGCTTAGAAGGCAGCAGTCGCAGCCGCTATGTGCAGTCGATCTCGCAATACTTTCGTGCCCGCGGCTGGCTAGTCGTTCTGGCGCACTTTCGCGGCTGTTCAGGTGCGCCCAATCGGCTGGCGCGTTCTTACTTTAGCGGCGACATCGACGAAGTCGACTTCATTTTGCAAACGCTCAGACAACGCGCGCCTCAAGCGCAATGGCATGCCGCTGGCGTGTCGCTCGGCGGCAACGCCCTACTGAAGTACCTCGGTGAGCGTGCCAGCGACGCCGCACCCTTGCATGCCGCAGCCAGCATTTGCGCGCCCATGGACCTTGTGGCTGCTGGCCAGCGCTTAAGTGAAGACTGGCTCTGCCGGCATCTCTACACGCGCTATTTTTTGCGATCGATGAAACCGAAGGTCATGGAGAAAGCATCGCGATTTCCCGGCGCCATCGATGTCATGCGCCTGGCACGCGCGCGCACCTTGCGCGATTTCGATGACACCTACACCGCGCCCATGCACGGCTTTGTCAATGCGCAAGACTACTGGGAAAAGGCGTCAAGCAAACCTTGGCTGCCTTACATCAAAGTGCCAACGCTGATCCTCAATCCACGCAACGACCCATTTGTGCCTGAACCATCGCTGCCCGGCAGCGCTCAGGCCAGCGCCCAGGTATTGCTGCATCAACCGGCTCAAGGTGGCCACATGGGATTTACGACTGGCGCATTCCCTGGCAACTCCACTTGGCTTGCCGCCCGCCTGGCGAAGTTCTTCAATGCCCGCCAATAGGCGCGCGCGCCACCAACAAACCTATCAGGCCCCAAACTTGCGCAGCAATGCGCGCTCTTGCTCAATGCGCTCACGAACGCCAACAATTTCAGCATCGATGCGTGACTGCTCATGAAAGTCTTGGGACATCTCGCGCGCTTGCTGCAGTTGGGCAAGCGCTGCTGGCAAGGCACCGGTCAGAATGTAGTAGTCGGCCATGGCGCGCCGCGCAGCTGCCGGTTCATTGGCATCGCTATAGTTGATCGCCATGAGCTGATACAACACCGGCGCCTGGGTTGGCCAGCGCTGCACTTGTTGCGCCAAAAACCGGGCGGCCTGCGCGTGTTGCCCCAACGCCTGCATGGCGCGCGCCTGGATCTCAACGAGCGAAATTTGATCCGACCAGCGGGCAAGCGCCTGGCGGCTTAGCGTTAACGCCCGGTTGGCGTCGCCAGAGGCCAACGCTAAGGCCGCGCCCTGGCGTTGCAAGAACGGCGAATCGGGCACCCCCTTTTGCGCGTACCCGAAAAACCGCTGGGCGTCAGCGAATTGCCCGCGCTGCATCGCAAGCTCTGATAGTGCCAGCCAGGCTGCCGAGCGCGGTGCACCGCTTGAGCGGCGGCCCTCGTCTTGCAGACGATCAACCACGCGCGCGACATCATCACGCTCGCGCGTCTGCAAGACCAGCGAGCGCGCACGGACATAATAAAAAGCATCAGAGCTTTGGAACTCACTGCGCGGCAGCAATTTGGTGCGGTTTTGCATGTCGGTCATGCGATCGATGCTCAGCGGGTGGGTGCTGAAGTAGGAGTTGCCCGCGCCACGACCCATGTTGAATTGCGCGCTGTTCATGAGCTTGGCAAACATGCTTTGCAAACCGCTAGGGTCATAGCCCGCTTTGGTGAGCATGTGGAAACCCACCCGGTCGGCCTCACGCTCAGCATCACGCGAGTAGCCCAATTGCTGATCAATCGCCGCAGCCTGCCCGAAAGCCGCAATGCCAGCGGCGACATCGACGCCGCCGGCTAGGGCCGCCAACAAGGCTGCCGCGACCGACGCCATGGCAATGTAGTCACTTTGCCGGCGCTGGGTCATGCCACGGGCAATATGGCGTTGGGTGACGTGACCGATTTCGTGAGCCACCACCCCGGCTAATTCGGCTTCCGTTTCGGACTGCACGATCAAGCCCGTATTGATGCCAATGTAGCCACCGGGCAAGGCAAATGCGTTGAACTGCGAGTCAAGCACACCAAAGACATCGACAAAGGGTGCTGGCCCTTGGGCGTGGCGCGCGAGTCGATGACCCATGTCGTTTAAGTATTGGTTGATCTCGGCATCATGCAGGTAGGTCGGGTCGCGTCGACCTTGCGCAATGATCAGATCACCCAAAGCGCGTTCAAGCGCCGGTGACAGGTCCGAGGTGCTGGCCGCACCCATGCTGGGCAAGCCCGTGGGCTGGGCATGGACCTGCGCTGTGGACAGACAAGCCACAGCAAGCACCACGAGTGCGCAAGCCAGACGCCGATAAGCAGCTAAACAAACGATACGCATAATGACGTTATGATACCGAGCATTATTGATAGTTCCGGACTTTTTGTATGCGCCCCGTCAGAAAAGCTGTTTTCCCGGTTGCTGGTCTTGGCACCCGTTTTTTGCCGGCCACCAAGGCCATGCCCAAAGAAATGCTGCCCGTGGTCGACAAGCCCTTGATTCAGTACG
>SKIZ01000192.1 GCA_007116135.1 Burkholderiaceae bacterium | reverse complement strand
GGCGCAAAGATGCCTGAGAATGTCCAGGTGGCATCCGGTTCAAACGCCGAGGCAGACAGTCGGCTGTTAATGCCGTAGGACACACCGTCGGTCTCGCGAATCCGCATCCACAGGCGCGAACTTAATGAGCCGCCCAGCAGGTAGCTGGCCATGGTCAGTGCCGGGTAGTCCGGATCGGTATCTTGCATGGGCAGATACAAGCGCGCAAACAAGACGGCGTTGGCCTTGTCAGGGGTCTCGATTTTGATGAACGCCGGATCCCGCGACTCGTAGGGGTACGGAATCATGGTGTAGGGTGCACCGGCTTGCCAGTCTTTTAACGAATCACTGACGAGCTCAACGACGGCCTCAGGGTCAAAGGCGCCGACCACGGCCACACTGATGTTGCCCGCACCATAGAACGCTTGATGAAATGCCACCAAGTCCTCGCGCGTGACCGCCTGTTGTCGCTCAATGAGTTCTTCAAAGGTCGGCACGTAGCGCGGATCATCACTGGGCCACGGGTTCTGATAGCGCGCCACAGCGCGTGAGGCCAGTGCGCCAGGTTCGGTCATCGCCGCCTTGATACGGGTGATGGACTGGGTCCGAAATTCTTCGAACTCGGCTGCCGGAAAGCTGGGTTCGCGCAGGATATGCAGCGCAAGCGCCATCACGTCAGGCAGGTTCTGTGCGACCGTTGAAATGCCAATCGAGACATCGGTGTCACTGCCACCGAAGGACACATCGGCGTTGAGGGTTTTGAGGCGATCGCGAATCTCTTGGCGGCTTAGCGCGGTGGTGCCGTAGTCAAGCATGCCCGCGGTCATCCCGGAAATCGTGGTTTTGCCGCGCAGTTGGTCAAGATCACCGAACTGCACCGACACCTCGGCCGATACGCGTTGACCGCGTGTCGGCTTGTTTAACAGTGCCAACTTGACCGCACCATTGGGTAAATTCAGGACACGCCGCTCGGTCATTTTGTCAATGTTGGCAGGGCTCGTGTCAAACGCGCCAACAGCCTCCTGGCTCTCGTCGCCGACGTAGCCCTCAAGCAGCGCGGCGACATCAACAGGTTGGCTCACTGGTGCTCGAACGGGGCGATCGGTGGGGATGTAGAGGCCTTCGGTGCGGTTAGCCGTCACGAAATATTGCTCGACCACGCGCTGTACATCCTCGAGCGTGACCTCACGAATACGGTCACGGTGCAGGAACATCAGGCGCCAGTCGCCGTGGGCAATCGGTTCGGAAATGACAACCCCCAAGCGTTGCACGTTGCTAAGGGTTTGCTCAAAGCCGTTGAGCCAAAGTGTGCGTGCGCGCTCGAGTTCTTCTTCAGTAAACGGGTGTTGCGCCATGCTCTGAAGCGTCTCGGTCATGACCTCCAAAGTCGGTTCGGGATCCTGAGCGCCTGCTAACTCAGCACCAAACACAACGGTGCCGGGGTCGTGATGGCTGCGGGTAAAGCCGAAGGCCACGCTGGCTAGCCCCGTGGGCACCAGCGCCTCATACAGACGCCCAGATGGCTGGTCTGTCAGCATGTCAGTGGCCAGTTCAAGTGCAGCAAAGTCCGGGTGTGTGCCCGCGACAATGCGATAGACGACTGCGGCATAGGGTGTGCCGCCGGTTCGGCGCAAGGTCACGCGGCGCTCGCCATCTTGCACAGGCTCGACGGTGTAGAGGCGCGGCAAAACGCGATCGGGTTCGGGCAACGGGCCAAACGCATCGACAATCGTGTCCATCACCGCCTGCGGGTCAAATTGGCCAGCGACCATCAAAATGGCGTTATCGGGTTGGTAGTAAACCTCGTAGAAGGCGCGCAGCTGCTCGATGTCGACGCCCTCGACATCAGATCGTGCGCCAATGACGCTCTTGCCGTAGTTGTGCCACTGGTAGGCCGCGGCATGGGTTTTTTGCATCAACATGCCAAATGGGCTGTTCTCGCCTTGCTCCATTTCATTGCGCACCACCGTCATTTCCGAGTCCAGATCCTCTCGCAGGATCATCGAATTGACCATGGCATCAGCCTGCCAGCGGATGTACCAGTCCAGTGTTTCCGGGTTCGATGCAAAGGTGGCGAAGTAATTGGTGCGGTCAGGTGAGGTGGTGCCATTGGCGCGCAAGCCGCGTTTGGAAAACTCGGCCAAGGCATTGCGCGTCGTGGGTGTGCCCTTAAAGATCATGTGTTCGAGCAAGTGCGCCATGCCCGTTTGACCGTAGTTCTCGTGGCGCGAACCGACCAGGTAGGTCATGTTGACGGTCACCGATGGACGACTGTCGTCGGGCGCAAGCAAGAACCGAAAGCCGTTATCGGTCAGGCGATACTCGGTGATGCCTTCGACGTGGGCCACCTCTTGGACGCCTGGGGGCACTACCAACGCGTGCGCGCCAAACGAAAAAACGACCAGAGATAAAGTTGCAATCGATCGACAGAAGGTTGTCAATGTATTCATGAGTTGCCTTGTACGGGTTTCTAGCCAGGGCGCCACGCCCTGAAGGTTTGAGCCTATTTAACCAAATCAAGACGAGCTTGACCATGACGGCTTGGCTCGGCTTTGGCCTTTGCGCTCGAGCAAGTTGGACGCGCAAGCGCCTGATTGGTTCAGGCGTGGTTATTTCGATAGCAATCGCATGGCCTGCTCAAGGCCCGCGACTGTGACTGGAAACATGCGATCTTGCATGATGTTGCGAATCAAGGCGATCGACTGGCGGTACTGCCATGAGGCTGCAGGCTCTGGATTTAACCAAATGGCCTTTGGCCAAGTGCTCACCATTCGTTGTAGCCACTGAGCGCCAGATTCTTTGTTGTAGTGCTCGACCGAGCCACCCGGTTGCAGGATTTCATATGGGCTCATCGAGGCGTCACCAACGAAGATCAAGCGCCAATCGGCATTGAACTTGCGCAGGATGTCCCACGTGTCAAAGCGTTCCATTTGCCGGCGTCGGTTGGACTGCCACAAATGCTCGTAAGGGCAGTTGTGAAAGTAATAGACTTCAAGATTGCGAAATTCGCTGCGTGCTGCAGAGAAAAGCTCTTCAATGCGGGTGATGTGATCATCCATGCTGCCGCCGACGTCAAGCAACATCAGGACTTTGACATGATTGCGTCGTTCGGCCACGAGCTTTAAATCCAGATGCCCGGCGTTGCGTGCTGTGCTGCGAATGGTGTCATCGAGATCGAGTTCAAGTTCGGCGCCTTCGCGCGCAAAGCGGCGCAGCCGTCTTAGCGCCACCTTGAAGTTTCGTATGCCAAGCTCAATCTGATCATCGTAATCGCGAAACTGGCGCTCATCCCACACTTTAACGGCAGTGCGGTTCCCAGCCGATTTGCCACCCACACGAATGCCTTCTGGGTGATAGCCACTATTGCCAAAGGGCGATGTGCCGCCGGTGCCAATCCAGCGGTTGCCGCCGGCGTGGCGCTCTTTTTGCTCATCAAGGCGCTTTTGAAACATTTCCATGAGCTTGTCCCAGCCGTGCTTTTGAAGTTCGGCCTTTTGCTCAGGGGTCAGGCGCCGCTCGAACTCCTTGATCAGCCAATCGAGCGGGATGTCTTTGCCTTTGAGTTTCGTCTGCAAGCTGCGGTAATAGGTGCCAAAGGCCCGGTCAAAGCGGTCATATAGCGCCTCGTCTTTGACCAGGGTGGCTCGCGAGAGGTAGTAGAAGTCCTCAAGACTGGGGTTCATCAGTGGTTTGCCAAGTGCCTCAAGCAGCGTCAAGTACTCGTTGACACCGACGGGCAACTGATGCGAGCGCAAGTGATAGAAAAAATCAACCAGCATAACGACCTATCAAATCAGTCAGGTGGGCTTTAATTTCCGGCCATTCGCCGCGCGTGACGCTGTACATCACGGTGTCGCGCACCGTGCCATCGCGGCGCAGCGCGTGCCCGCGCAGCACGCCATCGCGTTTGGCGCCTAGCCGCTCAATGGCACGTTGCGAGGCGAAGTTGAAATTATCGGTCCGCCAGCCCACCGTTTGAGCCCCAAGCGTCTCGAATGCGTGGCTCATCAACAGCAGCTTGCAGATGGTGTTGATGTGGCTGCGCTGATGATGCTTGGCATACCAGGTGTAGCCGATTTCAAGCCGGGCCACCTCAGTGATGATGTCATGATAGCGGGTGCTGCCGATGATTTGATCGGTTTGCAAGTCGCGCACGGCAAAGGGGCACATATGCCCGGCCGCTTGCCCCATGAGTGCGGCTTCAATGTAGGACACCGTCGCTTCGGGTTCAGGCACGGAGGTGACTCGCAATTGCCAAAGGCTGCCATCGGCTGCCGCTTTGGCCAGTCCTGCAGCATGCGAAAGTCCAAGCGGCTCCAAGCGAACCGATCCCATTTCGAGCGTGCAAGGCCAGGGGGCTTGAGCAAAGGCAGACATACGGCTCCTAGGGCTGGCGCCGGGTGGTGTTGCGTGTGACGGCCGCTAAGCGCTCAAGTAACTGCACATCTTGTTCGTTTTTCAACAGCGCGCCAGCCAAGATAGGCACCGACGTGGCGTTGTGCGCGTCAATTTCGTTGGCATCGATGTCTTCGGCGATCAACAGGCGCAACCAGTCCAAAAACTCCGAGGTTGAGGGTTTTTTCTTCAAGCCCGGTGCTTCGCGCAGGGCAAAAAAGGCATCCAGTGCAGCGCGTAAAACCTCAGCATGTAGGTTGGGAAAGTGCACAGCCACGATAGCTTTCAAGGTTTCGCGCTCAGGAAAGCGGATGTAGTGGAAAAAGCAGCGACGCAAAAATGCGTCTGGCAGGTCTTTCTCGTTGTTTGACGTAATGATGACCAGTGGCCGGTGCTTCGCACCGATGGTTTCATGCGTCTCATAGACATGAAACGCCATCTGGTCGAGTTCGCGCAGCAAGTCGTTCGGAAATTCGATGTCTGCTTTGTCAATTTCGTCAATCAGCAACACGGTTGGGACCTCAGACACAAAGGCCTGCCATAAGACGCCTTTGACGATGTAGTTGCCAATGTCCTTGACCTTGGCATCGCCTAGCTGGGAGTCACGCAGACGCGATACCGCGTCATACTCGTAGAGGCCCTGATGCGCTTTGGTGGTTGATTTAATGTGCCACTGCAGCAAGGGCCGCCCAAGCGAGGCCGCGACTTGTTCTGCCAGCATGGTTTTGCCGGTGCCAGGCTCGCCTTTAATCAGTAACGGTCGCTCAAGCGTCAGTGCGGCATTGACGGCCAGCTTTAGGTCGTCTGTGGCAACGTATCGTTCGGTGCCTTCGAAGCGTGCGGCGGTGGCGTTTGAGTCGGCGTTTGTGGTCATATCGCTTAGTGTTCCTACATCAGTTGGGGTTGTCTTGCCTGTATCTAGATCAACAATTATCGTACAATCCGTAAAATTTTCTCATCAAGAACGTCTCTTTTGTTCGGTCTTGGTGGGTAAATCGTGAGGGTAGTCGTTCCAGTAAAGCTGACCGTGTAACTAAAGAGTAAACAAATGAACCTGTCTTTGAATGCGCTAAACCGTTTTGTGCGTCGAACAACCGTAACGGCTGCCTGTCTTGTGGCAGTCGGTGTCTCGGGAGTCTCGATGGCTAATGACGCTGTCGAAGGCAGCATTGAAGCCGGTCGTGAGAAAATCTCGATGTGCATTGGCTGTCACGCGATTCCTGGCTACAAAACGGCATTTCCTGAAGTCTATTCAGTTCCCATGATCGCCGGTCAAAATGAACAGTACCTGATCATTGCACTGCGTGCCTACGCGACTGGCGAGCGTAGTCACCCCAGTATGAACGCGATCTCGGGCAGCCTCACCGAGCAGGACATGGCCGACTTGGCAGCTTATTACGCAAACTTGAAGTAAAGCGGGAACAGACATGAAATTGATTGCGACCAGTGTTTTTGTGTTGGCCTCAGGCCTAATGAGTGTGACCGCGCAGGCAGCCGACTTAAAAGCCGGCCAGGCGGCTTGGGAGCGCTTGAATTGCGCTTCCTGTCACGGCGCCGATGCGGTCAAGGGTATAGACCCGAGCTATCCGATACTAGCGGGTCAGTATGCGGATTACTTGCGCCAGGCTTTGATTTCCTATCAGCGTGGCGCGCGTGGCTTGCCGGCATCGGCGAATGTGCGCAACAACGCGATCATGTCCGCATTTGCGATGCAGATGAGTCGCGAGGACATCGTCAATGTGTCGGCTTGGCTCGCATCACTACCCTCACCACTTGTTGTCAGGAAGTGATTGGCTAACTAAGCGCAGCTGCGTGTTGATATCGCGATCAGGTGCAATATCAAACGCTAGAACCGGCCCAAGCAGCATGGGGGGCCGGTTTTTTTACGCGCGCCGCTTGAGCAATTCGAGATAGGTGTCGTTATCTAGTGGCGTGCCCAAGCGCTGCGCCTCCCAGATCACTTGGCCCAGGCACTCCATGATTTCATGGATCGCGTCGTGTTCGTCCATGCGGCTAGCTAGTTGGCTGTAGACCTTGCGAATGCCAGGCGGGTGGTCAATCGAGATTTGCTCGGCAATGGCCAAGTGCATCGATAAGTGCAAAAACGGGTTGGTGCGTCCCTGATCGACCGAGTAATCGGTCGCAAGCGCCTGCTCATCCATCAGGTCACCGTGATACTCCGGATGGCGTTGCACCAAGTCAGCGGCCATGTCCTCCAAAGGGGTCAGCACCGAGTTGGCCTGGCGTTTTTGCCAGGCTTGAATGAAGAAAGTCCGTACTTGGTCTCGGTTTGGATCGAACATGGGGTCTCGGTTTTGGCCGTCTAGTGTTGTTGCGAGTTAAACTCAAGGTTTCACCAACCCCGATTTCGCGGAGTTTTCATGACATACCAGCATATCAAAGTGCCTAGCGCAGGCCAAAAAATCACTGTCAACGCTGATTATTCACTGAATGTGCCTGATGCGCCGATTATTCCCTACATTGAGGGTGATGGTACCGGTATGGACATCACGCCCGTGATGCTCAAGGTCGTTGATGCCGCTGTGGCCAAGGCCTATGGTGGCAAGCGTCAGATTCACTGGATGGAAGTCTACGCCGGTGAAAAGTCGACCAAAGTCTACGGGCCAGATGTTTGGTTGCCAGAAGAAACACTTGAGGCCGTCAGAGACTACGTGGTGTCGATCAAAGGTCCGCTGACCACCCCAGTCGGTGGCGGTATCCGTTCGTTGAACGTGGCGCTGCGCCAGCAGCTCGATCTGTACGTTTGTCTGCGCCCGGTGCGCTACTTCCAAGGCGTGCCATCGCCTTTGCGTGAGCCGGAAAAGACCAACATGGTCATCTTCCGTGAAAACTCCGAGGACATCTACGCGGGTATCGAGTTTGCTGCCGAATCAGAGCAGGCCAAAGCGGTGATCGACTTTTTGCAAACCAAGCTTGGTGTCAACAAGATCCGGTTCCCCAATACCTCCGGCATCGGTGTCAAGCCCGTATCGCGTGAGGGCACGCAACGCCTGGTGCGCAAAGCCATGCAGTACGCCATCGATAACGATCGCAGCTCGGTGACATTGGTCCACAAGGGCAACATCATGAAGTTCACCGAAGGTGGTTTTCGTGATTGGGGCTATGAGCTCGCGCAACAAGAGTTTGGCGCCGAGCTAATTGATGGCGGCCCATGGTGCAAATTCAAGAACCCCAAGACCGGCCGTGAAATCATTGTCAAAGACAGCATTGCCGATGCGTTCTTGCAGCAGATCCTGCTGCGCCCGGCCGAGTATGACGTGATTGCCACGCTAAACCTCAACGGTGACTACATCTCTGACGCATTGGCTGCACAGGTCGGTGGCATTGGTATTGCACCCGGTGCAAACCTGTCGGACTCGGTTGCCATGTTTGAGGCCACGCATGGCACCGCGCCCAAGTATGCCGGCAAAGACTATGTCAATCCAGGCTCGGAAATTTTGTCTGCCGAAATGATGCTGCGTCACATGGGCTGGGTTGAAGCGGCTGATTTGATTATCAGCAGCATGGAAAAGTCGATCTTATCGAAGAAAGTGACCTATGACTTTGCGCGCTTGCTAGAGGGCGCCACCCAGGTGTCATGCTCCGGTTTTGGGCAGGTGATGATTGAAAACATGTAGTTTGCGCACGTCTGCGTGCCCTAGGCGCCAACCTAGGGCATTCCCCGATGCATGAGGGTTGTCAATGGTGCACTATTGGTCTCATGCAGGTGGGGAGACGAATCCTGCGGGGTTGAACGGCAGCATTGTTCGTAAATCCTTGATTGGCGCTAGACTATAAAACCAAAAAACAAAACGGCCGGCACAGATGTGCCGGCCGTTTTGTTTGGCGAGATTGACGGCCATGAAACCACAACCATCCGAACCGAGTCGATACTGGCGCCACAGCCTTTGGCTGGTACTGGCCTGTTTGCTGGCTTGGTTTTTGATCACGCTCGTGCCGCTGCTCTTAGGTGCGATTAACACCGATGCCACGTTATTTGGGTGGCCGTGGTTGTTTGCCTTGGCCGCCTTTTGCGTGCCCGTTTTGTACTTGTTGATCATCGGCGTTTATGCCCTGGTGATGGATCGATTTGACCGTGCCGCGCACGCCAGCAGGTCAAAGCAATGAGTCGCCCCACACCGGCGTCGATGCAACAGTGGCAAGCCACGCTGGCGCGCCGGTACATTTTGTTTGGTTTTGGTTTTTGTGTGCTCATTGGTCTATTGGCCACGCTCGAAGTCTTCGCAGTCGGGCACGATTGGATTGGGTACATCTTTTTGTTCTCAACGGTGGTGATGTACGCCGCCATCGGTATTTTTTGCCGAACCTCAGACCCCTTGGAATACTACGTCGCCGGGCGGCGCGTGCCGGCCGTATTCAATGGCATGGCCACGGCGGCTGACTGGATGTCAGTGGCGTCATTTATTGGCGTGGCAGGTACGCTCTATCTTGCGGGCTTTGATGCGCTGGCGTTTATCCTGGGCTGGACGGGTGGCTATGTTTTGTTGGCGCTCTTGATCGCGCCCTATCTGCGCCGCTTTGGTCGATATACCGTCACCGACTTCCTGGCTGCGCGCTACGGCGGCTACAGCATTCGGGTCATTGCCGTCGGTTGCACGCTGGCGTGCTCATTTAGTTATTTGGTTGCACAAATTTATGGCGTGGGTTTGATCACCACGCGCCTGACCGGTTTGTCGTTTGAGCTTGGTGTTTTTATCGCCTTAGGTAGCATGCTGGTGTGTTCGTTTTTGGGTGGTATGCGTGCTGTGACGTGGACGCAGGTGGCGCAATACATCATTTTAGTGATTGCCTACTTGTTGCTTGTTATCTGGCTCTCGGTTAGCCAGACCGGTAAGGTACTGCCGCAATTGGCTGCCGGCGAAGTCTTGCCGCAAGTCTCAGAGCGCCAGGCGCAGATTGCCTCTGACCCGGCTGAGATCGAACTGCGTGAGCACTGGTTGCGCCAAAGCGAACTCAAGCAGCTTCATATCAATGGTTTGCCGCTGTCATGGCAGACCGAACGTGACTTGTTGCGATCGCGCTTGATTGCCGCGCGCCAGGCGCAGACCTCCTCGACTGAGGTGCGTCAGCTTGAGCGAGAGTTGGCGCGCTACCCGGAGAGCGAGGATTTAGCGCGCGAGCGCTGGGCAATTGAGCGCGATGTCTATCGTGCGCGTGCGCAGACACTAGAGCCTTTTTTAAAGCCCCCTGACGGGCTTGATGAGCAAGCACGTCGCGATCGTCAGATCAATTTCTTCGCGTTGCTGGTTTGTTTGATGCTCGGTACAGCGGGGTTGCCGCATATCCTCATGCGGTCATTGACCACACCGACCGTCAGTGCGGCTCGCCATTCGGTGTTTTGGTCGCTCTTTTTTATATTGGCGCTGTATCTAATGGCGCCAGCCCTTGCGGTGTTGGTCAAAAATGAGATCTACCAAAACGTGGTGGGCCTGTCATTTGACGAGTTACCCGACTGGGTAAGCAGCTGGGCGGCAATGGACCGCTCGCTTGTGGATCTGCGCGATGTCAACGGCGATGGCATTGTGCAGTTAGGTGAGCTGTTTCTGGGTTCAGACATGGTGGTTTTGGCGGGCCCGGAAATCGGTGGTTTGCCGTTTGTGATGACCGGCCTGATTGCCGCAGGCGCCATGGCCGCGGCGCTGTCAACGGCAGACGGCTTGTTGCTGACCCTATCGAATGCGCTATCGCATGACATTAGCAAGCGCGGCGCTGTCGACCAAGCGCGAAGTCATCGTCCGGTGATTTTGTCCAAGGTGTTGTTGCTGTTTGTGGCGTTTCTGGCTGCATGGGTGGCAACTCGCACACCTGCTGACATTATTTTCATGGTCACAGCGGCCTTCTCGTTTGCCGCCGCGTCGTTCTTTCCAGCGCTGGTGCTTGGTGTGTTTTGGCAGCGCACCAATCGATGGGGTGCGATGGCAGGGATGGTCTGTGGCGTGGCGATCACAGGCCACTACATGGCCTTGACGCAGCCTTGGCTGCGCGAAGTGGTGTTCGGGGTGTCGCGCTCAGCACCGATCGAGTTGTGGTGGGGGGTCCAACCGATTGCCGCTGGCATATTCGGCGCGCCCGTGGCTTTTGCGGTCATGATTGTGGTGTCGGCTTTGACGCCCAAGCCTGAGTCCTCAACGCGCGCGCTCGTTGCTGGATTGCGTCAAGCGCAGTAGCACCAACACGGCACCTTTGCCGCCTTGAGCGGCATTCGGGGTGACAAAGCCGTTGACCTGTGGCAGTTGAGTCAGCCAATGCCGAGTCAGGTAACGCAAGACGCTAGCGCCGCCACTAGAGCCATAGCCTTGGCCGTGAATGACTCGCACGCAACGCACGCCTTGAGATGCTGCGCGCTCGATGAACTGCTTTAACACCACGCGGGCCTGATCGCGGGTCAGGCCGTGTAAGTCTAGGCACTCGCGCACGCTTGCGCCTTCACGGCGCAAGCGTCTTAGCGCCTGACTCGATGTGCCATTGCTTTGATAGAGCTCGGTGACGTCTTCAAACGAAACGGGATCGGCATCAGACAGTCGAGCCGGCTCGTGCGGTTGCGCCAAGGCATTGGCGCGGCGGCGCTGCGCTTGCGCGCTTGGTCGAACCATCTCGGGGGCGTTCTCGTGAGTGACACGCGCGTGGCCCTTGATGGGGATGACTTGCCGGTAGGCTTGCGCAAGCAACTCGGCATCACTTGGATCAAGCGCGCCGAGCTGCGTATTACGCCGTTTCATTCTCCAGCCAGCGTTGGGCGTCAAGTGCGGCCATGCATCCCGTACCGGCGCTGGTGATGGCTTGACGGTAGACGTGGTCCTGAACGTCGCCAGCGGCAAAGACACCGGGCACAGAGGTCATGGTTGCTAGTCCTTGCAAGCCACTGCGTGTGACGATGTAGCCATTTTCCATTTGCACTTGACCGTCAAAAATTCCCGTATTCGGGCTGTGTCCGATGGCAATAAAGACGCCTGTGACGGGCAGCTCCAGCGGGCTTTCGCCCTTGGTGCTGCGCAAGCGCACCCCGGTGACGCCACTGTCGTCGCCAAGCACCTCATCGAGCTCGCGGTGTAACTGCAGTTTGACGTTGCCATTTTTTGCCTTGTCCATGAGCTTATCGATCATGATGGGCTCGGCACGAAACTTGTCACGACGGTGCACAACAGTGACCGACTTGCATATGTTGGACAGGTAGAGCGCCTCTTCAACGGCGGTATTGCCACCACCGACGACAACGACGTCCTGGTCGCGATAAAAGAAACCGTCGCAGGTCGCGCAACCCGAGACCCCGCGACCCATAAAGGCCTCTTCTGAAGGCAAGCCTAAGTATTTAGCCGACGCGCCAGTCGATATAATCAAAGCATCGCACGTGTATGTCTTGCCGCCATCGCCCACCAGTGTGAAAGGGCGTTTTGAGAGATCCACTTTTTCGATTTGATCAAAAATCAACTCGGTCTCGAAACGTTCGGCGTGCGCCTGAAAACGTTGCATGAGGTCAGGACCCTGCACCCCTTGGGCATCTGCTGGCCAGTTATCGACCTCGGTGGTGGTCATCAACTGCCCGCCTTGGGCTAAGCCCGTAATGAGTACTGGGCTTAAGTTGGCTCGTGCGGCGTAGACGGCGGCGGTGTAACCGGCAGGGCCGGAGCCGAGGATCAGAACTTTGGCGTGTTTGGTGTCAGACATGATGGCTACCTGCAAAAAAGGTGAAACATTTAAGAATTATACATAATAATAAAATATTAAGTGTTCTAAGGCAATTATAATCTGCGCCATGTCAAAAGCTACTACTGCTACAGCGCGTGCGGGACGAAGTGCCCGCAGCTCGCGTAATGTACGCAACGGGCCTTCGCCCTTGCAAGTTCGCCTGCTGTCTTTTTTGCGAGAGGCACGCTGGGTGCTGTTTGCGCTACTGGCCGGCTGGCTGGCGCTGGTGCTGTTGACCTGGAGCGCAGCCGATCCAGGCTGGTCGCATTCCTCAACGCAGGCGGTGCTGGCTAATCGTGGCGGCGTTTTGGGTGCCTACACCGCCGACATCCTCTATTACCTGTTTGGTTTTTCAGCCTGGTGGCTGGTGGTGTTGTTGCTGCATCGAGTCTACGCGGGCTACCGTCGACTGGTGCGCCAGCTGCGCGAGGATAATCCGCCCACGCTTGACGGTGTGCAGTGGGAGCAGGGCATCGGGTTTGGCTTGCTGATGACAGGCTCCATTGGCCTGGAGTCGCTAAGACTGGCTTCTTGGGGGCAGCAATTGCCAAGCCACACCGAGACCATTAGTGGCGCCGGCGGTGTGCTTGGTTATGCCTGGTCATCGCTGTTGAGCATGCTGGTGGGTTTTACCGGTAGCACACTGGTGTTGATTGCCATGATTGCAGTCGGTTTGAGCCTGTTTTTTGGGTTTTCCTGGTTATTGGTGTGTGAGCGCATTGGTACGTGGCTTGAGCGCGGTGTCTTGGCCCTACATAACGCCTATCAGGCGCGCCAGGACCGTCGGGTAGGCGAGGCCGCCGCGGCCCAGCGACACGAACACGTTGAAAAGCAGCACGATCAGATCACCCACGAGCAGCCGGTGCGTATTGAGCCTGCCGTGGCGTCAGTGCCCAAGTCCGAACGGGTCTACAAGGAGCGTCAACAGTCGCTGTTTCGTGAAACGAGCGCAGGCGATTTGCCTGAAATTGGCTTGCTCGATGCGCCAGCGCAGACCGTCGAGACGGTCTCGCCGGAGACCATCGAATTCACCTCACGATTGATCGAGAAAAAGCTCTCCGATTTCGGCGTGCAGGTCACTGTCGTGGCCGCGCAGGCAGGCCCGGTCATCACCCGTTACGAGATTGAGCCCGCTGTAGGAGTCAAGGGCTCGCAAGTGGTGAACCTGGCCAAAGACCTCGCGCGCGCGCTCAGTTTGGTTAGCATCCGCGTGGTTGAAACCATTCCGGGCAAGAATCTGATGGGTCTTGAGTTGCCTAATCCGAAGCGCCAGATGGTTAAGTTATCTGAGATTCTGGGCTCTCAAACCTATCATGCCAGTGCCTCGCTATTGACGATGGCTTTGGGCAAGGACATCGCTGGCAATCCGGTTGTGGCTGATTTGGCCAAGATGCCGCACTTGCTAGTGGCTGGTACCACCGGTTCGGGTAAATCGGTTGGTATCAATGCCATGATCTTGTCCTTGCTTTATAAGGCCGACGCCACCCACACGCGCTTGATTATGATTGACCCCAAGATGCTTGAGATGAGTGTCTACGAGGGCATCCCGCACTTGCTCGCACCGGTTGTGACTGACATGCGTCAGGCTGCAAACGCCCTGAACTGGTGTGTGGCTGAAATGGAGAAGCGCTATAAGCTCATGAGCAAGCTCGGGGTGCGCAATCTGAGCGGGTTCAACGCCAAGATTCGTGATGCCAAAAAGCGCGATGAGGTCATCCCCAATCCATTCTCCTTGACGCCCGATGCGCCTGAGCCTTTGAGCGAGCTGCCAACCATCGTGGTGGTGATTGATGAGTTGGCCGATCTCATGATGGTCGTTGGCAAGAAGATCGAGGAATTGATTGCCCGTCTGGCGCAAAAGGCACGTGCGGCTGGCATTCACCTGGTGCTTGCGACACAGCGCCCCAGTGTCGATGTGATTACCGGTTTGATCAAGGCCAACATCCCCACGCGCATCGCCTTTCAGGTGTCTTCAAAGATTGACTCGCGCACGATTCTGGATCAAATGGGTGCAGAGACATTGCTTGGGCAAGGTGACATGCTCTACATGCCACCAGGCACAGGGCTGCCTGTGCGTGTGCACGGGGCATTTGTTTCGGACGATGAGGTGCATCGCGTGGTCGAGTCGTTAAAGCAACAAGGTGAGCCTGACTATATCGACGGTTTGCTTGAGGGCGGGGTCGCGGGTGAGACCGGCGATGGCGTTGGAAGCGTCACGGGCTTTGCTGACGCTGAAGCCGATCCCCTGTACGATCAGGCTGTGGCGATTGTATTGAAAAACAAACGCGCTTCGATTTCCCTGGTTCAACGTCATTTGCGCATCGGTTATAACCGCGCGGCTCGATTGCTCGAGCAAATGGAGCAGTCTGGTGTGGTGTCTGCCATGCAGTCCAACGGCAACCGGGAGATTTTGGCGCCTTCAGGGCCAACCGATGAAAACTGATTGCGTGCGTCAATCCTTTAGTGCTTTGCTTGCGCCGGTGGCAGCCGTGTTTTTGCTTGCAGTGGCCATGCAACCAGCACTTGGCCAGCAAGCCTTGTCATCGTTTCAGTTGTTTGTCGATACGGTGCCGGCTGCGCGCGGCACGTTCTCGCAAGCGGTGCTTGGCCCACAAGGCGAGCCTGGCACGGCGCAAACAGGATCATTTGTTTTTGCGCGGCCAGGACGGTTTCGCTGGGACATTGAGCTGCCGCATCCCCAAGAGGTCGCAAGCGATGGCAAAACGCTTTACCAATACGACCCGGACTTGCAGCAACTGACGGTTCGTCGGCTCGATCAGTCGATCGGCAGTTCGCCGGCTGCCATTTTGTTTGGCCAGGGTCAGTTGCAAGACGCCTTTGAGTTGTCCGAATTGCCTGATCGCGACGGCATGGTGTGGTTGCGGGCGGTGCCCCGTCAACCGGATGCAGGCTTAAGTCAGCTCGAGATTGGCATGCGTGAGGGACGACCGCACCGGTTGCTGTTGCTCGATGGTTTTGGTCAAACCACGCAGGTTGACTTGCTCACACTGCGCGCTCAGCCTGGGTTTGATGCTGAGGTCTTTACCATCGAGCCTGCCCCTGGTACCGATGTGGTCAGGATGCAATAGACGGCATGGCTGATCTCTTTAGTCGAGAGCCTAACCCCCCCTTGGCGCAGCTGATGCGCCCAAGCCAGCTAGATGAAGTCATCGGACAGACCCACTTGTTGGGCCCCGGGCAGCCGCTGCGCGTGGCGTTTGAGTCTGGTAAGCCGCACTCGATGGTTTTATGGGGCCCGCCCGGGGTGGGCAAGACCACCTTGGCTAGGCTCATGGCGCAGCTCTTTGATTGCGAGTTTATCGCTCTATCGGCTGTCTTTGCAGGTGTCAAGGACATACGCGCAGCCATGGAGCAGGCACAGCAGGTGCTCGATACGCATGCTCGGCAGACGTTGTTGTTCGTTGACGAAATACACCGATTCAATAAGTCTCAACAAGATGCGCTTTTGCCATTTGTGGAATCGGGGCTGGTGATCTTTGTCGGTGCGACCACGGAAAACCCAGGCTTTGAAGTCAATCGTGCCTTGTTGTCACGCGCCCAAGTGCATGTGCTCAAGCCCATTGAGGATGAAGACTTGCGGCTGCTGGCCACACGCGCGTTAAACCGTTTGGCCATGCCTGAGCTTTTGGACGGTGACGCTTTGGACTGGCTAGTGGGGCAAGCCGATGGGGATGCCCGACGCCTGCTTAATCAGCTTGAGATTGTGGTGCAGGCTTCTAATGCTGGGGGGGCCGCGCTCGATCAAGCAGCTGTGGCGCGTTTGTTGAGCACTTCGCGGCGCGCCTTCGATAAGGGTGGTGATCAGTTTTATGACCAGATCTCGGCGCTACACAAGTCAGTGCGTGGTTCAGACCCAGACGCCGCACTGTATTGGCTTGCGCGCATGCTCGACGGTGGGGCCGACGCTCGTTATCTGGCGCGTCGAATCATTCGGATGGCCTGGGAAGATATTGGACTAGCTGACCCGCGAGCCATTGATCTGGCTCACCAAGCCGCTGATGCCTACGACCGGCTCGGTAGTCCAGAAGGTGAGTTGGCGTTAGGCCAAGCGGTTATTTATCTGGCCGTGGCTGCTAAGAGCAATGCCGGCTACAGGGCTTTTGGCCAAGCGCGCGATTTCGTGGCGCAAGACCGCTCGCGCGCTGTGCCCCTGCACCTGCGAAATGCGCCGACGGCGTTGGCTAAAACCTTGGGTCATGCAAAGGGCTATCGCTACGCACACGATGACCCAAATGGCTTTATTGCCCAACAGTCTTATTTGCCCGACGACATGGATGCACCAAATTGGTACCAACCTGTCAATCGCGGGCTCGAAATCAAGATTGCAGACAAACTAGCCCAACTCAAGGAGCTAAAGGCTAACCCGCCTGATGATGCAGAACCGCTATAGCTTGCTTGGGCTTTAATGCCTTGTCATTTGGTAGTACACCTGTAACTACAGTCATGGTTTAATCCGATGATCTAAATCAATTTTGGGCGGGGTCTTGCATGGAATGGTTTGACGCTTTGAATTTAGCGCGCGTGCAATTCGGGTTCACCGTGGCATTTCATGTATTGTTTCCAGCGCTGACAATCGGTTTGGCATCTTATTTGTTTGTGCTAAATGGTTTGCATTACTTCACTCGCAAGCCTCTCTATCTCGATCTCTTTAACTATTGGAAAAAGATATTTACGCTCTCGTTTGCCATGGGCGTGGTTTCAGGCATTGTGATTACCTACCAGTTCGGCACCAACTGGAGCGTCTACGCTGACAAGGTTGGCCCGATTCTTGGTCCAATCATTGGTTACGAGGTGTTGACCGCGTTCTTTTTAGAGGCGGGTTTTTTGGGTGTCATGCTGTTTGGCCGCGATAAGGTCGGCGAGCGCTTGCACTTGTTTGCCACCGGGATGGTGGCGTTTGGGACCTTTCTGTCGGCCTTCTGGATTCTGTCGGTCAACAGCTGGATGCAAACCCCGGCAGGCTTTAGCATCAATGAGGTCGGGCAGTTTGTGCCGGTTGACTGGCTGCAGATTATCTTTAACCCATCATTTTTGCATCGATTTGCGCACATGGTGCTTGCAGCCTATCTGACGACAGCTTTTGTTGTCGCTGGCGTGTCGGCCTATCATTTGCTCAAACACCACGCGGGCACGGCTGCGGCCTCGATGAATCTGGAAGCGGTCAAGAAAATGTTTTCCATGGCGATGTGGATGGCAGCCATTGTCACACCGTTGCAGCTCTATGCCGGTGATGCTCAAGGCCTAAACACCTTGGCGCATCAGCCCATGAAAATTGCCGCGCTAGAAGGACACTTTGAGTCGCAAAAACCTGCGGGTTTGGTCGTCTTCGGTATTCCAAACCAGAAAGAAGCGCGCATGGATTACAAAGTGGAGATCCCATATCTTGGCAGTTTGATTCTGCGCCATGATCTTGACAGTGGGCTGCAGGGGCTCGACGCCTTTCCGCGTGAAGACTGGCCACCCATGGCGCCACCCTTTTTTGCGTTTCGTGTGATGGTGGGTATTGGATTGTTGATGCTGTGCATGGGCGTCTGGAGCTTGGTCTTGCGCTATAAGCGGCGGTTGTATGCCTCGCCACGCTTTCTTAAAGCCGCCGTCCTCATGGCGCCTTCTGGATTTGTGGCCATCATTGCCGGTTGGATTGTCACCGAAGTCGGTCGCCAACCTTACACCGTCTATGGTTTGTTGCGCACAGCTGACTCGGTATCACCGATTGCCGCCTCAACGGTGGCAACCACTTTGGCGATCTTTGTGGTGCTTTACTTCACGTTATTTGGCGCCGGCTTAGTCTATATCTTGCGCCAGATTCGTCAGCCGCCCATGACCGAGGAGGCTGTGCTGCCCAAATCCCAGCCAACGTTAGCTGGAGGCTTTGTGCCGCCGTCGTTCATCGGGTCAGGCCGCACCGCACAAGCACCAAGGGGACAACATGATTGATTACGCATTGATTTGGGCTGGGCTGATTGCCTTTGCGATATTGGCCTACGTGGTGCTCGACGGCTTTGATCTGGGCGTTGGCATCTTGTTTCCTTATGTGCCTGGTGCGCAAAACCGTGACCAAATGATGAATTCGGTCGCGCCGCTTTGGGATGGCAATGAGACCTGGCTGATTTTGGGTGGTGGCGGCTTATACGCCGTGTTTCCACTGGTATACGCGATCTTGATGCCGGCCTTGTACATCCCGATTTTTTTGATGCTCTTTGGGCTGATTTTTCGTGGGGTGGCCTTTGAGTTTCGCTGGAAGGTCAGTGGCAAACGCAACTTCTGGGATGTTGCGTTTGCAGGCGGCTCCACGGTCGCTGCGTTTGCGCAAGGGCTCGTGCTCGGTGGCGTGATACAGGGCGTGCAAATCGAGGGCCGCGGCTATGCTGGGGGCGCTTGGGATTGGTTGACGCCTTTTTCCTTATTAACCGGGTTGGCCGTGGTGGCGGGTTACGCCTTACTTGGCGCGACCTGGTTGATCATGAAAGGCAACGGCGATGTCTATGACCGGGCCAAGCGGTTCTCTAACCGCCTGGTTTGGGTTGTGCTCGGATTGATCGTCGTGGTCTCTATCTGGACGCCGATGTTGCACAGCCATTTTGCGCAGAAATGGTTTTCCTGGCCGGACCTGGTCTACACCCTTGCGGTGCCGTTTTTGGTGCTAGCGGCGGCCTGGTTCCTGTTAACCGGGCTCAAGCGTGACCATAGTGCTCGGCCTTATTTGGCGACGGTGGCGATCTTTGTGTTGTCATATATCGGTCTTTTGATGAGCTTTTTCCCCTACATGATTCCGACCTCGGTGACTTTGTGGCAGGCCGCAGCACCGGATTCGTCGCTTAAGTTCTTGCTCGTCGGTACCGTGTTTCTGATCCCGATCATTCTGACGTACACGGCGTATGCCTATTGGGTGTTTCGCGGCAAAGTCGGTGATAGCCACAGTTTTCACGGCTAGACCGTGCTGACAGGTCGTTACAATACGCGCTTGTTCATATTTGGCGTTTGTTGGCGATATGCTTGATCCTGTTTTGCTTAGAAAAAATCTCGACGAAGTCGTCGCGCGGCTGGCCACGCGCGGCGTGAGCTTTGATGTGGCAGCGTTTGCCGCGCTTGAGTCCGAGCGCAAGGCGCTGCAGACCGAAACCGAGACGCTGCAAAGCGAGCGCAATAAGTTAGCCAAGCAAATCGGTGCGTTAAAGGCCAAGGGCGCCGATGCCAGCGAAGTGATGGCGCAATCCCAGGCCATTCCTGCGCAGCTCAAGCGACTCGAAGAGCAGTTGCTCAAGGTTCAGGCCGACTTAAACGACTTGCTGCTATCGACGCCAAATTTGCCGCATTCATCTGTGCCGGTGGGCCCCGACAGTGATAGCAACGTCGAAGTGCTGCGTTGGGTGCCCAACCCCGGGCCCGATGGCAATCCGGCACCATTGGCCTTTGAGGCCAAGGATCACGTGCTCATTGGTGAGCCGCTTGGACTTGATTTTGAAGTCGGTGCCAAGTTGTCGGGGGCGCGTTTTAGCTTTATGCGCGGCCCCATGGCCAGACTGCACCGGGCGCTTGCGCAATTCATGCTTGATCTGCAAACAACCAAGCATGGCTACCTCGAGTGCTACACGCCGTATATTGTTAATGCATCGACGCTTGTGGGCACGGGCCAACTGCCGAAATTTCGCGATGAAATGTTCTGGGTCACGCGCGGCGGCGACAGCCAAGCCAGCGCAGAAGAACAGTTTTTAATCTCGACCTCGGAGATCACGCTCACTGGCATGGTGCGTGACACGATTGTTGAGCAATCGCAATTGCCGATTCGCCTGACGGCCCACACGCCATGCTTTCGGTCCGAGGCCGGCAGCGGCGGGCGCGATGTCAGAGGCTTGATCCGGCAACACCAGTTTGACAAAGTCGAGATGGTTCAGTTGGTGCAACCTGAAGACTCCTATGAGGCGCTTGAGCAAATGTGTGCCCACGCCCAGGCCGTTTTACAGGCCCTAGAGCTGCCGTATCGGGTGATGCAGTTGTGTACAGGCGACATGGGTTTTGGGGCGAGCAAAACCTATGACCTCGAAGTCTGGATCCCTGCGCAAAATACCTGGCGCGAAATCTCATCGGTCTCCAATTGCGAGGATTTTCAGGCCAGACGGATGCAGGCGCGCTATCGCGCCCCTGGCGGCAAGCCCCAATATCTGCACACCCTCAATGGTTCGGGGCTAGCGGTTGGTCGCGCGCTTGTCGCTGTGCTGGAGAACTATCAGCAAGCTGATGGCTCGGTCACGGTTCCAACGGTCTTGCAACCCTACATGGGTGGGCTTACAAGCCTGGCGCGACCGCAACAATGAGAGTTCGGCGTCTCCACGCCACACAGGGTATTCACTAATCATTAGTGGTCTTACTAGTGTTTATACTGGTAAGACCACTTGGATTTCGGGCAACCCGATCCTTAGTGAGTCCTAAAAACTAGATCTATTGGAGACGTCATGAAGTTTGCGAAAACATTGGGGGCACTCGCGCTTGCGGCTGCAACGGTGACTGGTGCTGCTCAAGCCTCGGACTTGCGACTCGGCGCACTTTATCCTTTCAGTGGCGGTTTGGCACTGCTGGGCGATGAGAGCTTTCGAGGTTTTGAGCTGGCAGTCGAGCGTCGCAATGCAGAAGGTGGCCTGCTGGGTCAAAACATTCAAATCATCCGCGGCGATGCCGTTGACGCCAACCAGGCTGTGGGCACTGCGCGCCGCCTGACCTCGGTGGACAACGTCAAGGCTATTTTTGGTAGCTACGCATCCTCGATTTCGTTTGCTGCCACTCAGGTCAGCGAATTGGCTGGCGTGCCTTATTTTGAGTTGGGGGCAATCTCTGACCCGATTACCGAACGCGGCTTTGAGTATGTTTTTCGCTCGAACCCGACTTCAAAGGGCTTTGCTGATCGCACCATTGATGTGATCGAGCAAATCATTGCTCCAGGACTTGGCGTCGATCCCAAAGACTTGCGTATTGCGATCATTCACGAAGACGCCTTGTACGGCACCACAGTGGCTGAGTACCAGGTCGCTGCGGCCAAGGCAGCAGGCTTGAATGTGGTCGAGGTGTTGCCTTATTCGGCCAAAGCGGTGGACTTGTCTTCGCTGTTGCTGCGCCTGCGTGGTGCACGCGCCGAGGTGGTTTTGGCGACCTCTTACCAAAACGACACGGTGTTGTTCTTTCGCCAGATGGGTGAAACCGATTGGCGGCCAAAAGCCATCATCGGTGCAGGTGGTGGTTATTCGATGCAAGACACCGTCAACGCCGTGGGCGCTGATGGCATGCATGGCGTCTTTGACATCGACTTCACCCAATACCTGACCAATGAGGCCGGTGCCCCCGGTATTGGCGCGTTCGTGCAAGCCTACGAAAAGAAGTACGGCACGCCACCTCGCTCAGGTCACAGCCTGGCCAACTACGCTGGCGCTTTGATGTTCTTTGACGCCATCCAAGCCGCGGGTTCCATGGAGCCCGCCAAAATCCGCCAAGCCGTGCTCGCACTTGACAAGCCCATGGGTAGCTACCCGACTGGCTGGGGTGCGAAGTTCGATGACAACGGACAAAACACCCGTGGCTTGCCTTCGGTCATGCAGTGGCTTGACGGCAAGTTGACCACGGTGTTTCCGCCCGACGCAGCCGTGGCTGAACCGGTGGTCGGACAGGTCGGCCGCTAAGTCGACGTTTTGATAGCGGGAGGGGTGCAACGCCCCTCCCATTTACTTGCGCGGTTGGTTTCAGATCATCATGGATATCTTTCTTCAGCTAGTCATCAATGGGCTACTGCTTGGCGGCACTTTGGCCATCATCAGTATTGGCCTGACATTGATCTTCGGCATTGTTCGCGTCATTAACTTCGCCCACGGCGAATTTTTGATGGTTGGCCTTTATGCCGTCTACCTCATGACCCAGTTTATGGGCTTGCATCCTTATGCGGCGGCGGTCCCGGCGATTATTTTGCTGTTTTTGATCGGTGCATTGATGCAGCGATTCATCATTCAGCCTTTGTTAAGCGCTGATCCGCATATTCAGATTTTCGCAACCGTCGGTGTCTCGACGGCTTTGTTGAATTTGGCACTGCTTGTCTTTGGCGCAGATGTCTTTTCGGTGCGACTAAATGACTTCACCACGCAGCGTCTGTCGCTTGGTCCAACGACCATGATGTCGGGCCCGGTGATTACCTTTTTCGTGTCGATTTTGCTGATCATTGGTTTTCATCTGTTTCTGAAGTACACCTTTTTAGGTCGCGCCATTCGCGCAACTGCGCAAAACCGCTATGCCGCGCAGCTAATGGGTGTCAACGTCAATTGGATTTACATCATCACCTTCGGGCTAGGCTCGGCCTGTCTGGGCTTGGCTTCAGGCTTGTTGTTGCCACAATACCCGGCGTTTCCAACCGTTGGCACATTCTTTGTGCT
>SKIZ01000126.1 GCA_007116135.1 Burkholderiaceae bacterium | reverse complement strand
GCAATCAGCAAAGCCATAAAGGTAAAAGCACTGACTTCGACGACGTAGGAGGCACCCATGGGCAAGCCCAAGCGCAAGATCGCCCAGATCGCTTTTAAATCGGGCGCACGAACCCGCAGATCGAACTGCCGGTAAAAGCGTTCGTGTTTGACCCACCACAGCGCAGCCCCTAGCATCAACCAGTACACAATGGCCGAGGCGATGCCAGCACCCATGACCCCGAGTGCGGGCATGCCCAAGTGTCCAAAGATCAGTACCCAGTTCAGAAACAGCTTGATGCCCACGCCACCGAGGTTGATCATCATGATCATCTTTGGGCGAGACACCCCTTGGGCCAACGAGTAGACGTTGCGAAACATGAGTGAGGCCGGCAACCCGAAGGTCAACGCCAGCAAATAGTTTCCAAGGCTGTCACGCACCACCGGGTCCACTGAGCCCGAGAGCAATAGCCAGACGTCGGGTATGCTCATCAAGAAGGCACCGAAGACGCTCAAGATCACCGCCACCCAGATGCCCTGGCTCCAGGCGTGGCCAATTTCATCGTATCGCCGAGCACCAAAGGACTGCGCCTGAATCGGGATGAGCGCGTGCATCACCCCCATCAAGCCAATGAAAACCGTAATGAAGATCGCCACCCCGAGCGCCAGCGCGGCCAAGTCTTGGGCGCTGGAATGCCCAGTCATGGCGGTATCGAGTACGCCAAAGGCGATGCTGGCCCACTGGCTCACCAGTACCGGCCAGGACTGTTTGAGGATGGATCTCAGCGGGCTGGCCGTCATGGATTGGCCGGTGGGATTGTTTGTAGAACGCGGTATCGGTCAAATCGGTCTGCACCGCGTGAGCCGGTCCAAAGGACGCGGGCGTTGCGATCAAAACCGGCTAAGCCCTGTTGTAGACGCTCTGTTGTGGTTTGCTGGATGATCAGTGAGCAGCGTTCGTCGCGGGTGATCTCAATGCCCTCAAAGACATAGAGCGAGGCGCGTGGCCCCAAGGTCAGGCCGCGCGACTGAATACAAGGTGATGCCAGCGTATCTAGGGCAACGCGCTCCAGTGTCTGGCCAATCTCTTGCGCCATGGGGCGGTAGCTGCGGACATAGTCCACCGTCGGTAGCCACAACAAGACCAGCAAGACCCAGGTGCCGGTTAACCCCATGGCGCTCAAGAGTGCTCCGCGCCAAGCAAATTTGGGGTGAAAGCGCAAGCGCCAAATCATCGCACCGACCCAGGCGGCGCTGATGACCAAAGCCATGGCGACCGCACCCCAAGAGATGATGCTTTCGTAGCCAACCGTTTGGCGTGCGATGTTGCCCGCTAGCGCTCTTGGCCAGCCCGTTTGTTGGGTGACCCAACCCAGCCAGACGGTGGCGCACGCGACAGAAAACACCATGAGCGCAAACCAGTCCAGTGTGTTGACCACGGCGCGGCGCAGCGTTGGTACTGAAAAGGCAGCCAGCATCGCGCAAGGCACCGCCAAAGCGAGGTAATCGATTTCTCGGGCGTTACTCATGAAGAGAATGTTGATCAGTTGGCTAAGCGCAAACACGCCGGGTACCCAAACGTGTGGCGCTAACGCTTGTTTGCGCCAGTTCCAAAGCGCCAAGAGCGCCAGTGGCCAGGTGGGCCAGAGAAACCAGGGCAAATCACGCCAGTCGGTGATGCGCAAAGCATCGAGGCTAAATTGCCAGTCTGGTTTATTCCAAAACCACCATTCGCTAGCCCAGACCGGGTTAACCCAATAGACAGTGAGCCACCAAAACGCGACAAGCGTCACGGCACTGACGAGCGCGATGAATACGTGCAGGCGCCGCGGCGACAGCGGCGAATTGGGCAACATGATGATGGCTGCAGCCACCCACAGCGGCAGCCCGCTGGCTGCGCCTGCCGACAGAAATGAACCCGCAATAGCGAGCGTGAGCATCACTGTGCCTTGCCAGGGTTTGTCGGGCAGGCGAATCACACCCAGGATGGCAAGTGCCTGGCACGCCAAAATCGCCGGCGCAGCCGAGGTCTCGTGGGTGTGCAGCAAAATACCAACCGTGGCAATCAGAAACAGCACACTCATGTCAGCGAGCAATCGGCCGTACTGGGCTTCTTTGGGCTCGCCGCCAAATGGCAAAGCCAGTGGTTGCGCCTCAGCCCGTCTGCCAGCGAGATAACTGGCGTACCAAAGCGCAAAGGCTGCCATTAAGACCAGCGCCAAGGTGGCAAGTCGTGCAGCAATGATCGGCCCGGTGATGCCGCCAAAGATCGTGATCGCAGCCGCACCGATCCAAGCGGGCAGGGGACTGGCCTGCGCCAAGGCGGTATGACCAATGTGGGGAAATAACCAAGCCCAGCCGCCTTGTGCGCTGGCGCTCATCATGGTGGCTAAGCCAACGACGTCATCGGTTTTCCAGGGATCACGCGCAAACAGCCCCAGTAGGGCGTAGATCAGCAGCAACCCGATCAAGATGACCGCGGGTAGACGCGTGGTCGCAAGCGCTGTTAGCCGGGCCGGCGTGATGTGATCGAGCGACAAAGTGGTTCCACCGAGAAATCAATAGCCTGAATACTAAAACAAATCAGCCGGTGTCCGATTTGGCTTACTGTGAGTAACCCAAAACAAAACGGGCAGCGTGAGGCTGCCCGTTATGTAGCCAAAGCCAATCGATAGACCGATTAGCTTGCCTGACCGCCTGGCTTGCGTGTGCCGGCGGTGCGAGCGAAACGCTGGCGGAATTTCTCCACACGGCCCGTCTCCACGATGCGGGTTTGCGCACCGGTATAGAAGGGGTGTGATTCAGAAGTGACGTCGCACTTAAACAGCGGGTACGTCACACCATCAATTTCAATGGTTTCGCGCGAGTTCAGGGTCGAACGGGTGATAAATGAATTGCCCGTTTGCTGGTCTAGGAATACGACATCGCGGTATTCCGGGTGAATGGCTTGTTTCATAACAGATCCTTTGACCTTGCTCTCAAGCCAGCGCTTGGGGCTGGACAGAATCAAGCAAGCAGTAAAAACAAAGTGACAGAGCGCAAAATAACAGGGGCGCTAAGCGGTAAATAACAGCAAAACAGCGCTAGACGACTCGCACGACAGTACCGTGGTGCTATGCGCCTCAGAAATGCTTGGCACGAAACCCCGCAGTTAGCCCGCCATTGTATGGTGAATCGACGTTGCGTGCAAACCCTATAATGCCCGCTTTGACCAACGCCGTGAGTCGGATCATGACAGACAACGATTGTGACGAGCCAGTGGTGTCCGAGCAAGACGGGATTCGTTATCTGCACTTTGACTCGCCATGGATTCAAGGGGCGATGGACTTAAAGCGGCCGTCACGGCTGGTTTTGTCCTACACCGAACAAATGATGGCTTGGCTGTTGTTTTTTGAGCCACAGCGCCATGCAACGATCGGTCAGCTCGGTCTTGGCGCGGGATCATTAACCCGGTTTTGCCATCATCACCTGCCAAACCCGCAGGTGGTCATCGAGCGCAACGCTGCCGTGATCAGTGTTTGTCAGCGTTATTTCCGCTTGCCAGCAGCAGCGCGGCTCGCGGTGGTGCAAGCCGATGCGCAGCACTGGGTCGCGCAGCCCGAAAACTGGGACACGCTCTCAGTTCTGATGGTGGATCTTTATGACACGGATGCGCGCGGTCCAGTTTGTGATGATCTGGCGTTTTATGAGGGCTGTTGGCGGGTGTTGACCGAGCCGGGCATGATTAGCGTGAATTTGTTTGGCCAGCATGACAGCTTTGCTGGGAATCTTGATCGGTTGCACAAGGTTTTCGGGCCGCGCCTGGTGATGCTGCCACCCGTTGATGAGGGCAATCAGGTTGTGCTCGGTTTCAAGGGGCCAGCACTTTCGCTGTCGCGCCAGCAGTTGCTAGCGCGCGCCGATGAGGTTGAGCAACGGTGGCAGTTACCGGCCTTGCGTTGGGCCCGATCGATTGATCTGGCTTGTTTTCGCGCGTGACCCGGTGGGCCAAAACCTGTCGTTCGGGCTAGGCGCATGCTACATTGACAGCCTTGCCATTGAGGTTTCACCATGAATGTTCCTGTGCGCTGGCTTTCGCTCATTGCCGTCATGTTTCTAGTGAGTGCGTGTGCTTCTGGGCCACGCGTGGTGGCCGACTTTGACCACAATGCTAATTTTGAGTCGTACCGAACGTTTGCTTTTCATGAGCCGCTCGGAACGGACCGTGCCGGCTACACAACGATTTTGACTGAACGGCTAAAGTCCTTGACGCGCTTGCAAATGGAGCAGCGTGGCTATCAGTACGACCCCGATTCGCCTGATTTGCTGGTGAACTTTTTGGCGCAATCCCGTCAAAAGAGTGAGTACGTCCCGCCGCCGCCCATGCCATGGGGGCCAAATTACTTTGGCTACCGCATGGGTTGGTATAACCCGTGGATGGGTTATGGCTTTGGTTCGGATGTGATTCAGTACACTGAGGGTGTCTTGAGTATCGATCTCATCGATGCGCGGCGCACACAGCTCGTCTGGGAGGGTGTGGCCACATCGATTATCGATAACGTCGAGCAAGCGGCCTCGGAAAAAAACCTAGCGCCGGTGGTAGCTGACATCTTTGCTAAGTACCCATTTGTAGCGGGTTCTGGCTTCGAGCAGCAAAAAGCCCGTTAAACCTGTTGTTGGAAAATGCATGTTCTTAAATAAGCAGCGCGGCTGGCTTGTGGGTTGCGCTTTGGTGTCAGTGACTTTGCTGTCGGGTTGTGATCAGCAAGCGCCTGGCGGTGATCGGCCCGCGCCGCTCGTTGAGGTCATCACCGTTGAGCCAACCCAGGCCATTATTCGTGCGGATTTGCCTGGCCGGGTCGCACCCGTTCGAAATGCTGAGGTCAGGGCGCGCGTCAATGGCATTGTGCAAACCGTTTTGTTTGAGCAAGGCAGCGAGGTTGCGCTGGACCAACCACTCTTTCAAATTGACCCAGCCCCCTATCAGGCGGCTTTTGATCAGGCGCGCGCTGACTTGCGCCGCGCCCAAGCCGATGAGAAGTCAGCCACGGCACTGGCCAAACGCTACGAGCCGCTGGTCAAAATCAATGCCATTAGCCGCCAGGAGTATGACAATGCCGTTGGGCGCGCCGATCAGGCGCAAGCCAGCGTCTTGGCCGCGCAGGCTGCGTTGCTGCGTGCCGAAATCGATTTGGGTTACACCAGTGTTCGCTCGCCCATTGCCGGCCAAATCGGTCAAGCGCTGGTAACTGAGGGCGCCTTGGTACAAGCCGCGCCAGGCACGCCGATGGCGCTTGTGCAACAAATGGACCCGATTTACGTTGATGTGTTTCAGTCGGTCACCGATTTGTCGCGGCTGAGGCAAGATTTCCGTGCCGGGCGGCTGGCGCAGGTCGATAACGAGTCGGCTGAAGTTCACGTGTTGCTCGGTGACGGCACGGTTTATGACGGGCCAGCCCGATTGCTCTTTACCGGCATGAGTGTCAATGAAACCACGGGTCAGGTGATCTTGCGCACTGAAGTGTCCAATCCGGATGCCGTGTTGTTGCCGGGTATGTTTGTACGAGTGCGGCTTGAGCAGGCTGTGGCGCAAGACGCCTTGCTTGTGCCGCCCCAGGCTGTGCAGCGCGCGCCCAATGGCCTGACGAACCTCTACGTGGTGCGCGAGGACAAGGCGGTGCTCGTGCCGGTTGCGCTTGGCAATGAGCACGAAAACCAGCTCATCGTACGTGAGGGGCTCTCGCCTGGCGATGAAGTCATCGTTTCGGGCTTTCAAAAAATTCGGCCAGGTGCACCCGTGCAAACCCGCCCATGGCAGCCGCCGCAATAGGCGGCTCGCTGCACCGATAGGCTTGCCATATGTCTCAGTTTTTTATTCATCGACCGATTTTTGCCTGGGTGGTGGCCATCCTGATCACCGGGCTTGGGGTGTTGTCACTGCGAATGATGCCGGTGTCACAGTACCCCGATGTGGCGCCACCGGCCATTCAGATCTCGGCATCCTACCCGGGTGCATCGGCCGCTGAAGTCTCGCAGTCTGTCACGAGCATCATCGAAAACGAACTCAACGGCGCTAAGGGCTTGATCTACTACGAGTCAGTCAGTGACTCCAATGGGCAGTCGCAAATTACCGCGACCTTTGAACCCGGCACCGATCCAGATCTCGCACAGGTCGATGTGCAAAACCGTGTCTCCAATGTGGTGGCGCAGCTGCCTGAGGCGGTCAACGTCCAGGGCTTGCAATTTAGTCAGACCAGCGCTGGCTTTTTGATGGTGGTGACCTTGTCTTCTGAGGGTGAGCTTGATGCCACTGGCCTTGCAGACTACATCAAGCGCAACATTGAGAACCCGATTTCGCGCGTACCTGGCGTGGGGCAGTTTCAACTGTTTGCCGCGCCGCAAGCCATGCGCATCTGGATCGATCCTGACAAGCTTGTGGGTCTGGGGCTCAGTGTTCAGGATGTCAACCAGGCGATTCGGCAACAGAACATTCTGATTCCTGCCGGCGTGCTCGGCGGCCCGCCCAATCGTCAGAGTCAACGGGTAGCCGCATCAATTCTGAGCGACGGTCAGCTCAGTACCGTGGCGGACTTTGAACAAGTGTTGATCCGTGCCAATGCCGATGGCTCCTCGGTGTTGCTCAAGGATGTCGCGCGCATTGAGGTTGGTGCCGATAACTATCAGTTTGGGGCACGTTTGAACGCCAATGCAACAGCAGCCTTTGCCGTGGTGCTTGCACCCGGGGCCAATGCGCTAGAGACTGCCGAGGGTGTCGAGCAGCAAATGCGCGAGCTCAGTCGTTTCTTTCCGGGTGACATCAGCTACGCCATCCCCTACAACACCGCCCCCTACGTTGAAATCTCGATCAGGCAGGTGGTGCACACCTTGTTTGAGGCCATGCTGCTGGTCTTCATTGTGATGTTCGTGTTCCTGCAAAACATACGCTATACGATCATCCCGGCCTTGGTGGTCCCGGTGGCCATGATGGGCGGGTTTGCTGTCATGAACGCGCTCGGTTTTTCGGTCAACGTCTTGACGATGTTCGCCATGGTGCTTGCCATTGGCGTGCTGGTCGACGATGCGATTGTGGTCGTTGAGAATGTCGAGCGGATCATGGCCGAAGAGGGTCTGTCGCCCAAAGAAGCCACGATCAAGGCCATGCCGCAAATCTCCGGTGCGATCGTTGGCATCACACTGGTCTTGGCGGTGGTGTTTCTGCCTTTGGCGTTCATGGCAGGGTCGGTGGGCGTGATCTACCAGCAGTTTGCTGTGGCGATGGCCATTTCGGTGTTGTTCTCGGGCTTTTTGGCCTTGTCGTTTACGCCGGCTTTGTGTGCGACCATCTTAAAGCCCATTGGTGCAGGTCACGCCCAAGACAGGCGCGGGTTCTTTGGGTGGTTCAACCGTGGTTTTCGTAAGACCACGCACGGCTATGAGTCGATGGTGGGCCACTTAATCAGGCGTGTTGGCCGCTACATGGTGGTGTTTCTCATGCTCGCGGTGCTCATGGCCTGGCTCTATGCGCGCCTGCCCGGGTCGTTTCTGCCTGACGAAGACCAGGGCTACGTGATTGTCAACATGGAGCTGCCTGCCGGTGCGAGCTCGACTCGAACGATGGAGGTCATTGAGCAAGTTGAGCAGTATTTTCTCAATGAACCGACCACTGAAGACATCATCGCTGTGCGAGGTTTCAGCTTTAACGGCAATGGCTTGAATGCGGCGCTGGCGTTTGTACCGCTTAAGCCGTTCGAAGAGCGCACCGGCCCGGGCGAGTCGGCCATGGCCATTGCCAATCGGGCCACAGGCGTTTTGATGGGCACGATCCCCGATGCGCTGGTGTTTGCCATCATACCGCCGGCCATATCGGCGCTAGGCAACGCCAGTGGCTTCGATTTCCGCCTGCAAGATCGCGGCAACGTGGGGCAAGCCGAGTTGATGGCAGCCGCGGGGCAATTGTTGGGCATGGCCGCGCAAAACCCTGCCTTGGCGCAAGTCCGGATTACGGGGTTGGGCCCAGGCGGACAACTGAGCCTGTCGATTGATCGCGAGAAGCTCGCCGCTCTTGGCGTGCCTTTTCAGGAGGCGGCAGCCACCTTGTCGACGGCCATGGGTGGGCAATTCATTGGCAAGTTTCCCAACATGGGTCTGATGCAAAACATCTGGGTGCAGGCCGATCAAGCGTTTCGCAACAGCATCGATGACATCATGCGCTTGAATGCGCGCAACAACCACGGTGAGCTCGTGCCGTTGTCGGCCTTTGTCAATGCGCAGTGGACTCAGGGCCCAAGCCAAGTGGTTCGCTACAACAGCTACGACAGCGTGCGTATTGCCGGCACGGCTGCGCCGGGTTACTCCACGGGCCAGGCCATGCAGGCGATGCAGGAGATGGTGACGCAATTGCCCGACGGGTTCGGTTATGAATGGACTGGCTTGTCGTATCAGGAAATCGAGGCCGGCGCTCAGGCACCCATTCTCATGGCATTGGCGGTGTTTGCGGTGTTCTTGCTGCTTGCCGCCCTGTATGAGAGTTGGACGATTCCTTTGTCAGTCATGTTGGCTGTACCGCTCGGGATGCTAGGTGCCGTGAGCATGGTGACGTTATTGGGCATGAATAACGATGTGTATTTTCAGGTCGGTATGGTCACGGTCATTGGACTGTCGGCCAAAAACGCCATTTTGATTGTCGAATTTGCCAAGGATTTGTATGCCCAGGGCATGGATTTGTACGAGGCCACGATTCAGGCAGCGCGTCTGCGTTTTCGGCCAATCCTCATGACCTCTTTTGCCTTCATTATGGGCGTGTTGCCTTTGACGCTGGCATCGGGCGCTGGTGCGGCCAGTCAGAAGGCAGTTGGTTTTGGGGTGCTAGGTGGCATGTTGGCTGCAACGCCCTTTGCCGTCATATTTGTGCCCGTGTTTTTTGTGGCGATCGTGCGCTTTTTCAAGGTCAAAGTCAAAAACCTAAAGGGCGAGGGCACGCATAATGTCTCACGCACCAGTGAGGCAGCCAAATGAGACGTTTTTGGCAAACTGCAATGGTGAGCTTGACTGCGGCGACCCTGTGGGGCTGCAATCTGGCGCCGATCTACGAGCAGCCCGCCACACCAGTGCCCGATCGGTTTTCGGATCAGCCGCAGATGCGGTTTGACTCGCAAACTGGCCAGATGCAAACCCAGATGGTGCCCGCGGCTGAGCTGGCCAAAGACGCATCGCTGACTCAAAGTGCAGCCCAGACTGACTGGCGTGATTTTTTTCAAGACCCAGCGCTATTGCGTTTGATTGAGTTGGCTCTAGAGGGCAACCGTGACTTGCAAATCGCTGTGGCTCGAATGGATCAAGCCCAGGCGCTTTGGGGGGTTCAGCGTGGTGAGATGTTTCCCACGCTTGGCGCCGTGGGGGCGCTTGCGCGCCAGCGCACGACTGTACCGGGCGCGAGCACCAACGTCATTAGCAGTCAGTACTCGGCCGGTATCGCTGTCACGGCGTTTGAGCTCGATCTATTTGGGCGCTTGCGCAACTTGTCCGAGGCAGCCTTTCAGCAATACCTGGCAAGCGCAGAAGGCGCGCAAGCCGTGCAGATCAGCCTGGTGGCTGACACCGCCATTCAGTATTTCCGCTGGCGTTTGGCACAAAACCTCGTGGCGCTCACTGAGCAGACACTGGCCTCGCGTCAGCGTGGACAAGCACTGGTGCAGGCGCGGTTTGGCAACGGGGTGGCATCGGAGATCGACGTGGTCCAAGCCCGTGGGCTAGTCGACGGCGCCGCGGCAAACCTCGCTGGTTTTGTGCGCGATGAACAAACCGCTCGCAACGCCCTTGCTGTACTAATTGGTCAACCTGTGCCTGATGATTTGCCTTCACCGGCATCCTTTGATGTTGACCAGGTGCTAACCAACATCCCGGCGGGATTGCCGGCAGAGCTTTTGGTGCGTCGTCCCGACATCCGCGCTGCCGAGAATCAATTGCTGGGCGCCAATGCCAATATCGGTGCAGCTCGCGCGGCGTTTTTCCCGAACATTAGCCTCACGGGCAGCGTCGGCACCGTCAGTAGTTCACTTGATGAGCTGTTTGGTGCCGGCCGCTCGGCCTGGGCCTTCACGCCCTCGGTCACGGTACCGATTTTTGCCGGTGGCAGCTTGCGTGCCAATTTGGCACAAACCCAGGCGCGCCAACGTGAGGCAGTGGCCAACTACGAGCGGCAAATCCAACAGGCATTTCGCGAAGTCGACGATGCGCTGACTGGCGAAGCCACACTCAATGCTCAGTTGCAGGCGCGGCGTGCCCAAGCGCAGGCTGCGCAACGATTTGTTCAATTAAGTAACGCCCGGTTCTCTAGCGGCATCGACAGCTTTCTTGAGGTGCAAATCGCTGAGGTTCAGTTATTCGATGCGCGGGTCAGCGAAACCCTGATTGGCTTTGAGACGATCTCCAACCGAGTCAACTTGTATAAGGCGCTTGGTGGCGGTTGGGACAGCGCAGCCGTACAATCGCAGTATGAGCAACCCGCTTTTGGTTTCAGGCAAACACCATGATTGATTTGGGCGTCAATATTGATCACGTCGCCACCTTGCGTCAGCAGCGTGAATCGTCTTATCCCGATCCGATTCGGGCGGCTATCCTGGCCGAGGAGGCGGGGGCTGATTTAATCACCTTGCATTTGCGAGAAGACCGACGCCACATTCAGGATGCCGATGTCTATGCCATGCGTGATAAGTTGCTGACACGGATGAATCTTGAGTGTGCAGTCACCGAGGAGATGCTGGCCATTGCGCTGGCGGTCAAACCTGCCGATGTGTGTCTGGTGCCAGAAAAACGCACCGAGCTGACAACCGAAGGTGGCCTTGACGTGGTCGCGGGGTTCGATGCGGTCAACGCTGCGGTGCGCCAGCTGCATGCAGCTCAGATTCGCGTGTCCCTTTTTATTGACCCTGACATTGAGCAAATCAACGCGGCCGAGCAAACAGGCGCGCGCGTCATCGAGTTACACACCGGGGCCTACGCCGAGGCGACAAGCCAAGCGCAAGCCAGGCAGCAAATTGACCGCTTGCAACAAGCCATTGCGGTGGCGCTTGGTTTCGGAATGCGGGTCAATGCCGGGCACGGCTTGCATTACGGCAACGTCGGCCCCATTGCGGCCTTGCGCGGTATTTCAGAGCTCAATATCGGCCATGCGATTGTGGCCCAAGCGGTATTTGATGGCTGGCAAAAGGCGGTGCGCGACATGAAAGCGGCCATGGTGCAGGCGCGGCTTGCGAGCTTGCGCGGTGAGACGGTCGCACTGCCGGAATACGCCTCGTGAAAAAGTCTGCTCAGCTCGCACGCGGACCAGTCATGATCGATGTGCTTGGCACAACGCTGACGCACGAAGATCGCCAACGTTTGCGACACCCCTTGGTGGGGGGCGTTATTTTGTTTGCGCGTCACTTTGAAAGCCGCGAGCAGCTTTGCAAGCTCACGCGCAAAATCCACCAATTAAAAGAACCGCGGCTTTTGATTGCGGTTGACCACGAAGGTGGCCGTGTGCAGCGGTTTCGAACCGATGGCTTTACGGTCTTGCCACCCATGGCTGCCTTGGGCCAGTGCTGGATGCAAGACCCCATGCGCGCGATGTCCATTGCCACGGCCTGTGGCTTGGTCATGGCCAGTGAGCTGCGCGCGTGCGGTGTGGATTTGAGTTTTGCGCCGGTTTTGGATCTTGATTATGGCGTCAGCGAAGTCATCGGCGATCGCGCCTTTCATCGAGACCCTCGGGTGGTCGCCATGCTGGCGCGTGCCTTGGCTCAAGGCATGGCCGCAGCAGGCATGGCCGCCTGTGGCAAGCATTTCCCGGGGCACGGTGCAGTGGCTGCCGACTCGCATCATGCCATACCGGTCGATAAGCGCAGCCTCGCGCGGATCATGAAGCAAGACGCAGCCCCCTACGAGTGGCTTGGCGAGTTGGTGATTCCAGCGGTCATGCCTGCGCATGTCATTTATCCCAAGGTCGATGCCCAGCCTGCCGGGTTTTCCAAGCGTTGGGTCCAGGAGATCTTGCGCCAGACCTTGCGCTATGACGGGGTGGTTTTTTCTGACGACCTGACCATGCAAGGTGCCTCGGTGGCCGGCGGCATCACAGCGCGCGCCCGGGCTGCCTTTGAGGCTGGCTGCGATATGGTCTTGGTCTGTAACCGACCTGATTTAGCCGATGAGCTGCTGCGTGAGCTCGACTTTGTGGCGCCAGCAAGCTCGGTCAAGCGCTTAGAGCGGTTGATGCCCAAGACCAAGGCGCACGACTTTGAAGCGTTAAGTCAGTGGCCGTCTTACCAGCATGCGCTTAGTCTGGTAAAAAGTCTGGATGAGCAAATCCGAGACTGACGCGGGTCTGCCAGCTGAGCACCCCATGAAAGCGTTTTTGGCGGGTTTGCCTAACCTGCCGGGCGTCTATCGCCATTTGGACGAGAAGTCTGAGGTGCTCTACGTTGGCAAGGCCAAGGACCTGAAAAAACGGGTGAGCTCGTATTTTCAGAAAACCGGCTTAAGCCCGCGAATTGCGCACATGGTCGCCCGAGTAGCGCGAATTGAAGTCACGGTGACCCCATCGGAAGCCGAGGCGCTGTTGCTTGAAAATAACCTCATCAAGCAGCTCAAACCGCGCTACAACATTCTATTTCGAGACGATAAATCCTATCCCTATTTGATGGTCTCAGAGCACCCAGCGCCTCGGATTGCTTACTACCGCGGCTCGACTCAGCGACCTGGGCAATTTTTTGGGCCCTATCCCAATGCGTGGGCGGTGCGAGAAACCATCCAGATCCTGCAAAAGGTGTTTCGGCTTCGCACCTGCGAGGATACGGTCTACGCCAATCGAACGCGCCCGTGTCTGTTGCATCAGATCAACCGCTGCTCAGCGCCTTGCGTGGACAAAATCAGCAGCCATGACTATGCACGTGATGTAGAGCGCGCAACCCAGTTTCTTGAGGGGCACACTCAAGCGGTGTTAAAGGACATAGAGCAACGGATGCTTGTGGCCTCTGAATCCCTGGCATTTGAACAAGCCGCCCAGTTGCGCGACCAGATGTCGGCGTTATCGCGCGTGTTGCAGCAGCAAACCATGGAAAACACCGACGGTCAGGACACCGACGTGATTGCCATTGCATTAGCGGGTGGACGGGCCTGCGTGAATCTGGCGATGATTCGTAATGGCCGCCACCTTGGTGACCGGGCTTTCTTTCCTGCGCATCTCGATGATGATGACGCCGGTGAGATTCTCGAGGTATTTTTAGCCCAGCACTATGTGGCACACGCCTTGCCACCGGTCTTGGTGGCCTCGCATGCACCTAAGGATGAGGCGCTTTTGGCATTGCTAAGCGCAGCCAGTGGTGCCAAGTCACGCCTGATCACCCGAGCCCAGGGCATGCGACGGGCTTGGTTGACGCAAGCCACGCAAAACGCGCAGCTGGCACTGGCCCGAGCGCTAGCTGAAGGTGGTGCGCGCGAACTGCGCACCTTGGCATTGGCACAAACACTGGGTCTTGATACCGATGAGCAGTCACTTGCTGAACTGCGTATCGAGTGCTTCGATATCAGTCACACCGCCGGCGAAGCGACGCAGGCGTCGTGTGTCGTGTTTAGCCAGCATGAAATGCAGCCAGCCCAGTATCGGCGCTACAACATCGAGGGCATCACGCCAGGCGATGACTATGCGGCCATGCGGCAGGTGCTCATGCGACGCTACGCCAAGGTCGCTGATGGCGAGACGGTGATGCCAGCCCTTGTGCTCATCGATGGCGGCAAAGGCCAGGTCGAGGTGGCTAGACAAGTCTTTGCCGAGTACGGATTGGATCTGGCAACGATTGTCGGCGTGGCCAAAGGGGAGAACCGCAAGACGGGCCTTGAGACTTTGGTCTTTGCTGATGAGCGAGCGCCACTGGCGCTTGGTGTGAGTTCGGCGGCGCTCATGCTCGTGGCCCAGGTGCGCGATGAGGCGCACCGATTTGCGATCACGGGGATGCGAGCGCGTCGGGCCAAAGCACGCCAAGGGTCCCGTTTGCAAGATATCGAGGGCATCGGCGCACGTCGTCGCCAGCGGTTGCTCAATCGTTTCGGTGGCCTAAACGGTGTGCGCAGCGCCAGCGTTGAGCAACTGGCGTCAGTCGATGGCATTTCCCTTGAGCTGGCCAAACGGATTTATGCTGCACTGAGGGAATAGGGTCTGGGGTGCAAAGATTGGGTAACATGTCAGAAAGGCTACTTGAGTAACTATTCATGCCGTTTAACCTGCCCATCGCGCTGACTTGGCTGCGAATCGCCGTTATCCCATTTTTTGTGGCCTTGTTTTATCTGCCAGAGTCCTTTGTATCGATTGGTTTGCGCGATGCGATTGCTGCTTGGGTCTTCATTATCGCAGCGATCACTGATTGGCTTGACGGCTGGTTGGCCCGGCGGTGGAACCAAACTTCATCGTTTGGTGCGTTTCTTGACCCGGTTGCCGACAAGCTCATGGTCACTGCTGCCTTGCTGGTGCTGCTTTATCTGGATCGAGTGGGTATTTTTGTGGCTTTAGTCATGATTGGTCGCGAAATCGCTATTTCAGCGTTACGCGAATGGATGGCGCAAATCGGTGCCGGTGCCAGTGTCGCGGTGCATTGGTTGGGCAAGTTCAAGACAGCCGCGCAAATGGTGGCGATTCCGTGTCTTTTGCACGACCAGGACTGGTTTGGTTTGCCCGTCAAAACGGTTGGGCAGATTCTGATTGTGGCAGCCGCGTTGTTAACGGTATGGTCAATGTTCTACTATTTACGTAAAGCGTGGCCAGAGATTCGGGCACGAGCGTAAAACTAAAACAGGGTTATTCGGAGATAATCAATTGGCAGATGCAGCGGCTTTGAACAATATGGGCGGCGCGGCACCTGAACGTGAGTGGCGCACCATTGGTCTAGTTGGCACAGCGCATGCGGGCTCGCACTTCTATCAGCTGGTCATGCCGAGTCTATTTGTTTATTGGGCCAGTGACTTTGGGCTTGATTTTGCCAAGCTCGGGTTGCTGATGGCGGTTTTCTTTGTAATTTCCTGTATCGGTCAGATAGCGGTGGGCTTTGTGGTTGACCGCATCGGCCCGCGCCCCGTATTGTGGGCCGGCACGGGACTGTTTGTGGTTGCTGCACTCGTGCTCGCTGGTGCTGGCGGCTACGGCACTCTTATGTTAGCTGCGATCATTGGCGGGATCGGCAACTCGGTTTTTCACCCGGCTGATTTTTCGATTTTGAATCATCGCGTCTCACCGAACCGACTTGGTCATGCCTTCAGCACACACAACTTGACTGGCACCCTTGGTTGGGCGTTTGCGCCGATTTATGTGGTTGGCTTGGCGCAGCTGTTCGGTTGGCGCGTTGCGGTGTTGTGTGTCGCGCTGTTGATGGCATTGATATTGGTCTCGCTCATCTGGGGCAAGGATGCGCTGCATGTGGCGGGCACGCGCGACCAAACCGTCGCGGTGAAGTCCGGTGGGCAGGATAAGTTTGCCACCCCGGCTCAAGCGCACGCTGCGAGCGCGCCAGTCGGTGTGATGGCGACGTTGCAAAAGTTGCTGTCCTCGCCGGCCTTATGGGGCGCGTTTTTGTTCTTTATCTGTGCCACGATTGCATTGTCGGCGGTTCAAAACTACACCATTCCGCTCATGGGTGATATCTACGGCATGACCGCTGTGGCCGCGGGGACGGTTTTGTCGGGTTATATGGTCGGACAGATTGTTGGCATGATTGCGGGTGGTTTCCTGGTTAATGCGACTGCCAAGACTGAGTACGTGATTTTCATGTCACTCATTGCCGCTGCAGCCATGTTTGCGTTGCTGGCCTCGGGCTTAGTGCCGTTGGTGTTTGCTGCGATGACCATGATTGCAGCTGGTTTTTTTGCTGGACTGTCAGCGCCATCGCGTGACATGCTGATTCGAAAGGTCACCCCTAAGCAATCGGTCGGGTCGGTCTACGGGCTGGTTTATTCTGGTTTGGACGTGGGCTCGGCGCTTGGCCCGGTTATCTTTGGCTTGATGCTCGATGCGGGTTTACGCAGTGGCCCCTGGGTCGGTGCGGCCGTGGCCTTTATTATTGCGGCACTGTTGGCCCACCAGATTGGTCGTGGCAGTCGCAACCCTACTGCTGGGCGCTACGCGCAAGCCTAGGTGGGGTTGCCCCTGGCGTGGCGCGCCAGGGGTTGATGTCAATGCCACCGCGCCGGGTATAGCGCGCATAGACTGACAAGGTCTCGGGCTGGCATCGTTGCATGATGTCGCAAAACATTCTTTCGACGCATTGCTCGTGAAAGCCTTGATGGTTTCTAAACGACACGATGTACTTGAGCAAAGCCGCGTGGTCGATGGCGCCACCCCGATAATCGATGTGTACCGTGCCCCAGTCGGGTTGACCCGTGACAGGACAATTTGATTTCAGCAAACGCGAATAAACCGACTGGTTAATGGTGCTGTGACCGGCTTGCAGCATCAGTAGATCGGCGTTTGGCTCATAACAGTCAATCTCGATGTCTTGTTGATCCAGGCAGATGGCGTTTTGGCCAGGCTCCTCGATCTGTTGATGGGCAAATGCCGAGGGTTCAATGAGTTCAACATGAATGTCCGTGCCAACCACTGGGGTGAGGTCTTGTTCGATCCTTGTGCCAAGTGTGCCCAGGTCGGCAAAGCGCTCGTGATTCAGGCTGTTTAAGTACAGTTTGAGCGACTTCGATTCGACGATGTGAAGGCTAGTTGCCGGGATGGTCAGCTGCAAAATCGCAACGCACGGCATGCCCGACGGCTTGAGCCAGGACAGCTCATAACAGCGCCACAAATCCCACCCGACAAAGGGCAGTCTGCTTTGAGACACACCGATGGCGTCGCGTCCGAGCGAGCGGCTAATGGGGTATAGCAGGCTCGCGTCGTAGTGTTCGGGGTAGGTGCTGTCTTTGCCTAAGGGCAGGCAGGGATCATCGGTTGGCATGTCAATTGTGCTCATAGCGGCAATTGTAATCCGGGCGCATCCCACCAGATGAAACCGGCATTTCATTTTATGAAAGCGCTGGTTGCGCTGCCGCATAAATCAATTTCACAGCGTTAATTTTCGTTTCTTATCATGAAATGAAATTTATAACCTATTGATTAAAATCAGTAAAAAGTTTTATCTTTTATAAGACATAAGATGGTGTTGCGACGCATCAATTCGATAGACTTAGTGCCATGGTCAGGCCAAAGAATTTGTTTGTTTTGTTCATTGCATACCAAGGAGATCGAAATGAGTGCACGTGAGAAAGCGATTCATGCCCTGCAGCGCGATTGGGCAGAAAACCCCCGTTGGCAAGGTATTCGGCGCGATTACAGCGCACAGGATGTGGTTCGCCTGCGCGGCTCAACCGTCGTTGAGCACACGTTGGCGCGCCAAGGCTCGCTAAAACTCTGGGACTTGTTGCATAGCGAGCCGTTTGTCAACACACTCGGTGCCCTGACAGGCAATCAGGCCATGCAGCAAGTTAAAGCGGGCTTAAAGGCCATCTACCTTTCGGGTTGGCAGGTCGCCGGTGACGCCAATCTGGCCGGTGAAATGTACCCTGACCAGTCGCTCTATCCGGCCAACTCGGTGCCGCAGGTGGTGCGTCGCATCAACAATGCGTTGCAGCGTTGTGACCAGATCCAGTGGATGGAAGGCAAAGAGCCTGGCGAGCCTGGCTATATCGACTTTTTGGCCCCCATTATTGCCGATGCCGAGGCGGGCTTTGGTGGTGTGTTGAATGCTTTTGAGTTGATGAAAGCGATGATTGATGCCGGTGCCAGTGGCGTGCACTTTGAAGACCAATTGGCGTCAGTTAAAAAGTGCGGGCACATGGGCGGCAAGGTGCTTGTGCCCACACAGGAAGCAGTGAGCAAACTGACAGCTGCGCGCTTGGCTGCAGATGTCATGGGTGTGCCCACACTGTTGTTGGCTCGCACCGATGCCGATGCGGCAGACCTGGTGACTAGTGACATTGACGATAATGACCGCCCATTTATGACTGGTGAGCGCACACAAGAGGGTTTTTTCCGTACCCGCGCCGGGATCGAGCAGGGCATCAGTCGAGGCCTGGCCTACGCACCTTACGCCGATTTGCTCTGGTGTGAGACGGCCACACCGAACCTGGACTATGCGCGCCGGTTTGCCGAGGCGATTCACAGACAGTTTCCCGGCAAAATGCTTGCCTATAACTGCTCGCCGTCGTTTAACTGGAAGAAAAACCTCGATGACGCCACCATCAGCAAGTTTCAACGCGAGCTTGGTGCCATGGGGTATAAATTCCAGTTCATCACCCTAGCTGGGTTTCACGCGTTGAACTACGGCATGTTTGATTTGGCCTATCACTACGCGCGTGACAACATGAGTGCTTTTGTTGAACTGCAGCAAAAGGAGTTTGCCGCAGCCGAGCGTGGTTTCACGGCGGTCAAACACCAGCGCGAGGTGGGTACCGGTTACTTTGATGCGGTTACACAAACCATCGAAGGCGCGCAGGCCTCAACAACGGCCCTGACAGGTTCAACCGAAGAGCAGCAGTTCGAACACGCACACGCCTAGTTTTAAGCAAGTTGTGTGACTAGCCAGCACCTGTGGTGGGTGCTGGCTTTTTTCTGAGCCCAAAGTTGATGTATATCAAGGTTCGCAAAAATCCTTTTCGCTAGCATGAGTGCATGCCGAAATCGATCTTCGCTTTGAACCGCCCCTTGTCGCTTGATGAAATGCAGGCCAGGCGCCGCATGCTGGTACAGCTCGGGTTAGCGTGGCTAGCCATGATGCAGGTGATGATGTTCGCCTTGCCAGGATACCTGCGTCGAGACAGCTACGGTCATGACAATCTGGAAGTGCTGGACTGGGCGATTTTCATGATGAACTGGGCCAGTCTGGCTTTGACGATTCCAGTGGTCTTGTATTCGGCGCTACCGGTCTGGCGTGGGCTAGCCAAGTTGTGGCAAAAGGGCAACGTCACCATGGACGTGCCTGTGGCCGTTGGCATCGTTGCGGCCTTTGTGCCTTCGGTCGTTGCCACTGTCCGTGGTCACGGCGAGGTGTACTTTGACTCAGTCACCATGTTTGTCGCATTCTTGCTCACAGCACGATTCTTCGAATTGCGTGCACGTCAGGCCGTCGACAACCCCAAGTATGCGCAAACATTAACGGATTTGCGGCGTCCCCTGATGGCAACCTCAGACCAGGTGGCGTTGTGGTTCGTGGTGATTCAGCTGGCCTTGGCCTTTTTGGTGGCAGGCGTCTGGTGGGTCATTGAACCTGTCTATGCGCTGCCGGTGATGGTTTCTTTGCTTGTGATGAGCTGCCCGTGCGCCTTGGCGATGTCAGCGCCCGTGTCGCTTGCCGCTGCCAATGCGACTCTGGCAGCTTACCCTGATATGTCAGACGATCAGGCCAAGCGGTTGTTTCGTGACGCCAGGTGCGTGGCGAAACAGAATTTGTATGGCTCTGTGATTTTTCACTTGATCACCACGCCACTGGCAGCAGTCGGTTTGGTGACACCATGGCTCGCCGCGCTGGCGATGTTCCTGTCTTCGATCGCGGTCACTATCAATGCGTGGCGACTTTATCGCGAGCCTGCAGTCAGTGCACCGGGTGCGGGCCTGAATCATCCAGCACGCGCTTAAGAGATAAGCGCGAGAGGTCGGTGTTTTGGAAATCCTGTATTTGCTTTTGCCGTTATCGCTGGTCTTTGTCGTCTTAATTGGCGCGGTCTTGTGGTGGGCGGTGTTTTCAGGTCAGTACGACGACCCCGATGATGCGAGCCAGTCCATTTTGCGTGATGACGACAAGCCAAAGTGACAAGCCTTGACTTACGTCAAAGCCTAGCGTTGTCTTGATCTGCATCATTGCTCATAGTTTTAACTATTACCTATCTTAGGGAAATTCAATCATGGCTGGTGCGCAGGCAACGACTGCCGAATCATTTAATTACAAGGTCGTTCGGCAGTTTGCGATCATGACCGTTTTCTGGGGCATTGTCGGCATGGCAGTGGGGGTGCTCATTGCAGCCCAAATGATCTGGCCGGCTCTAAATTTTGATGTGCCTTGGCTGACCTTTGGCCGTCTGCGGCCACTGCACACCAATGCGGTGATCTTTGCCTTTGGTGGCAGTGCTTTGTTTGCGGCCTCCTACTACGTTGTGCAGCGGACTTCTCAGGTGCGGCTGTTCTCAGACAAGCTAGCGGCCTTTACCTTTTGGGGTTGGCAGGCGGTCATCATCGGTGCGGTCATTACCTTGCCCATGGGATTTACCAGCAGCAAGGAGTATGCCGAACTCGAGTGGCCGCTTGACATTTTGATCACGCTCGTCTGGGTCGCTTATGCCGTTGTGTTCTTTGGCACGATTGTCAAGCGGCGGGTCAAGCACATCTATGTGGCGAACTGGTTTTTTGGTTCGTACATTCTGACCATTGCGGTTTTACACATCGTTAACAACCTTGAAATTCCTGTCAGCTTGCTGGGCTGGAAATCCTACTCGCTTTATGCCGGTGTGCAAGATGCCATGATTCAGTGGTGGTATGCCCACAATGCGGTTGGCTTTTTCCTGACCACTAGCTTTTTGGGCATGATGTATTACTTCATTCCCAAGCAAGCCGAGCGGCCAATCTATTCCTATCGATTGTCGATTGTGCACTTCTGGGCATTGGCCTTTACCTACATGTGGGCAGGCCCGCACCACTTGATCTACACCTCACTGCCAGATTGGACCCAGTCGCTGGGCATGGTGTTTTCTCTCATCCTGCTCGCACCGTCCTGGGGTGGCATGATTAACGGCATCATGACGTTATCGGGTGCTTGGTACAAGTTGCGCACCGATCCGATTCTGAAGTTCATGGTGGTGTCGCTGTCGTTTTATGGCATGGCGACCTTTGAAGGCTCGATGATGTCGATTCGCACCGTCAACGCCTTATCGCACTACACCGACTGGACCGTCGCACACGTGCACTCGGGTGCGCTGGGCTGGGTGGCGATGCTGACCTTTGGCACGCTCTACTACATGATCCCGCGCCTGTGGGGCAAGGAGAAGATGTGGAGCACGCGTTTGATCGAGGTTCACTTCTGGATTGCCACCATTGGCGTGGTGCTCTATATCGCTGCGATGTGGATTGCTGGCGTGATGCAAGGTCTGATGTGGCGTGCCACCGAGCCTGATGGCACGCTGACCTACAGCTTTGTTGAGTCCGTCAAGGCCACCTATCCGTTCTATGTGATCCGTCTGCTTGGTGGCCTGTTGTATCTGGGCGGTGTGTTCCTGATGGCCTACAACGTCTACAAGACTGTGGTTGGCGCCAAGGCGGTTGACCCGCTGGTGCCCACTGAGACGGCTGCGCCGCAGCGTGCCGTAGCTAGCCCCGCTTGAATACTGAGGTAACGATAAATGGCTAACGATAACGATCGCTTTTTCTCTCACAAGACCCTGGAAAAGAACATTGGTCTGATGATCATCGCCAGTATTACGGTGATCTTGTTTGCCGGCCTGGTGCAGATTGTGCCGTTGTTCTTCCAGCACAGCACCACCGAGCCCGCCCCAGGGGTGCGCCCGTATGAGCCCCTAGAGCTCATCGGTCGAGACCTCTACATTCGCGAAGGCTGTGTTGGATGTCATTCGCAGCAAATTCGGATGTTGCGCGCCGAAGTTCAGCGTTACGGCCCTTATTCGGTTGCCGGTGAGTCGGTCTTTGATCATCCGTTCTTATGGGGTTCAAAGCGCACCGGTCCAGACTTGGCGAGAGTCGGCGGGCGCTATTCAGATGAATGGCATCGGATTCATTTGCGCAACCCGCGCGATGTCGTGCCTGAGTCCAATATGCCCAACTACCCATGGTTAGCCCAGCGCTCGGTCGAGGGCAAAAATGTGCAGGCGCGCATGATTGCGCTGCGGCGCATCGGTGTGCCCTACACCGATGAGCAAATCGAACAAGCACCCCAGGCGCTCGTGGGCCAAACCGAGGAAGATGCGATGGTGGCCTACCTTCAGAGCCTAGGCGTTGGTGTGCGTGAGGCAGCGTTACGTGCCCAACAGGCGGCGCTTGAGACAGACAACACGGCTGCGGAGAATTGATATGGCGATCTTGAATGCAATAGGCACGATTGTGGCCATGGCGCTGTTTTTTGGCATCGTTTGGTGGGCTTTTTCATCGCGGCGCAAACAGGCCAACGAGGAGGCAGCCAACTTGCCATTTGATCTGCCTGATGAGGGTCAGGCCAGCCAAGCAAACAGTGACGATGAGGTGAAAAAATCATGAGTGATTTTGTCAGCGGCTTCTGGGGCTATTACATCGCCAGCATCACGTTGCTTGGAATCATCTGGTGCATTTGGTTGCTGTTCTCCCAACGCCAGTACCTCAAAAACACCAAGGAAGAGGAAACCAGTGATACGGGCCACGTCTGGGATGGTGACTTGCGTGAACTCAATAATCCGGTGCCGCGCTGGTGGACCGTGATGTATGTCGGGTTCTGTATTTTTGGACTGGGTTATCTGGTCTTATATCCCGGGCTCGGCGCGTTTCCAGGTTTACTGAATTACAGCAGTGCGCAACAGGTCGAACAGGCCCAGCAGCGTCACATTGCTTCGGTGCGCCCGCTCTACGCCAAGTTTGACGACATGAGCATTGCGCAAATTGCTGCTGACCCAGAGGCG
>SKIZ01000165.1 GCA_007116135.1 Burkholderiaceae bacterium | reverse complement strand
GATGATTTCAAAGCATACGCAAGCGCCGTGCAAGCTTGGGTAGATAAAGCATCATCCTGATTTGCGACTTTCGATCGGCTGACACCGCTGCGTGGGTAAAACCCACATCCCATTACAGAACTGTCGTGTTGTGAGGAGGGCTATCTTTCCGGAATATGACTGGCACACCAGGCCACTTTCAAAATGCTATACTTGTATAGCATTTTACGGAGGTCAAATATGCTTGCAATTCGACTGCCAGAAGACATTGAGTTGAGGCTTGCAAATCTAGCAAGCAAAACCGGACGCACGAAAACATTCTATGCGCGCGAAGCGATCCTGGAGTACATAGACGACCTCGAAGACCTGTATTTGGCTGAGAAGAGGCTTAGCAACATCCAAAAGGGCAAAACAAAAACGATCAAACTAGACCAATTGGAGCGTGAACTTGGTTTGGCAGATTGAATTTGACCCTGCAGCGAGCAAGGAGCTAAAGAGATTAGATCCACAAGTAGCGAAACGAGTACTTGAATTCTTAAAGAAAAGGCTGGCAACCCAGACTGACCCCAGAAAGCTTGGGCAAGCGCTCAAAGGTTCAAGATTGGGGGATTTTTGGAAATATCGCGTTAGCGACTTTCGCGTTATCGCAAGCATCCAAGACAAAACGGTTTGTATTCTTGTCGTGAGGCTAGGCAATCGCAAAGAAATTTATAAGTAGCCGCCAAGAGCCTGGTCATCTTAATTGTCGCCCACCACACGGACTCAGATCGCCAGCCTTTACATTGAATAATGCCCTTCAGCAGGTCCTTTAGGCCGTCACACGGGTGCGACGTCCTGATTGTCTGGTCATTTTTCGGGTCGAAGGCTGCAAACCTAAATGCTCTATGACGACTGGAGGGCGATTGGGGAATTGGGCCACTAGATTTAACTGCCCGCCCATGGACTCGACGTAGTGGCGCAATGTGGACAGCAACATGTCGCTGCGTTTTTCCAGCCTGGAGACAGTGTCCTGACCCACGCCCAACGCAACCGCCATTTGCGCTTGAGTCTGTTGCGCCGCCTGGCGCAAGTCCTTCAACGTTGCCAGTTCCAGCGCACGATCTTCAATGCGTTGCCGACGCTGCCTGGGTAATGCTGCCATCACATCATCGAGTTTTCTTGCCATGCCTTAACCCCTTCTTTTTTATCGCTGCCAAGTGCGCATCGTATCTATCATCAGCGATCGCTATCAGCCGCTTGTAGAAGCGTCGCTGATCCGCCCCCACCATGTCACCACCCACCAAAAAAATGGCTTGCCGATTAGGGTCGAAAGCGAAAGCCAGCCGCCATACACCACCCTGCCAGTCAAACCGAAGCTCCTTCATGTTTGTATGGCGAGACGCATTGAGTGTGTCAACCATCGGGCGACCCAAATGGGGTCCAAACTGAGCTAGAACCTTGGCATGCGCCAGCACTTCATCTTGCAATTCATCTGCCAATAAGCTGAATTCTCCATCGAAATCATCGTGAAAATGACGGTCCAGCTCATTTGCGAATTATGCCTTTAAATACATATGGATTCAAGTGCATGATTTAGGTGGTGCCTTGTGTCGTAGAGACGCCACGCCTCGAGCATGTACCCTGTGAAAGTGGTGGCCCCCCTCGGAGTCGAACCGAGCACCAACGGATTATGAGTCCGCTGCTCTAACCAAGCATGAGCTAGAGGGCCACTGCGTGAGGACACGTAGTTTAACCGACTTCAAAACAAGCGCTCTAACAGGCACGCATCAACAGAAACACAGCACCAAGCGATGATGAGTCGGTTGCTTTGACAGGCTGCCATACACCAAGGGCATCTAGAGCACCGACGTATCGGATGCCGTCGGAACCCACACTGGCGTTTAACCAGAAGCGGTTTGACGACGAGCTGCCATCCTGGTTCTGTGATGGATCATCGGTAAACGGATTGTTCCCGATACGAAACGCCCAAGTAGCGTTCGCAATGATGTTGGACGCCGCGTGCCACGACACACTTAACCCCGCACCCTGCAAGGTGCCATGGTTCGGGCAGCAGGCTGCCACATAGTCATTGCACTTATTGACCTGCACGTTACCCACGTCATAGAGGGCAGCGGTGTTTGATCCTCGGGCATGAACTGCGTTCACGCTGAACCAGAGTAGCCTAAAAAGCCCCAAAGCGTAGAGCAAGATAATTCGCGTAGAAATTAACTTAAAATTAAATTATAGTTAATGTATACTTATATTAAATTATATATTTAGTGAACCTTATGCAAATTTCGAGAGAAGAGCTAATTTCAATTCTCCCCCAATTCAATCCTTGGTGGCGCGGCGAGCCCATCGCAGACCTTCCGACGTGGCGCCGGGCAGCCTATCGCGAGCTCTTCCAGTGGCTAACAAACCCACCCGCGCCACGCGCGATCCTATTATCCGGTGCTCGACAGGTCGGTAAAACGACACTAGTCCTTCAGGCTATCGACGGCTTGCTGCGCCAAGGTGTTGCACCAGGCAATATCTTGTACGCCACCTTTGATCATCCAGTCTTGAAGCTAGCTGGCATTGAAGCCGTTTTGCAAGCCTGGCGAGAACGTGAACCACAGGCAGACGGCCCCGAATATCTGTTGCTTGACGAAGCCCAGTTCATACGCGACTGGGGTACATGGGTAAAACATCAGGTCGATTTTAAAAAGCACAGACGTATTGCGTTTACAGGTTCGGCGATGCCGCTGATTCAATCAGACCAAGAGTCCGGGGTTGGACGCTGGCACACCATCAGTCTAACTACCCTGTCTTTCTATGAATACCTGCAAATCAAAAAATTGTCTCTGCCGTCCCTGCCCCGTGTAGGATCACTGCGCAATTTGTTTGACTGGGCACCACCAGATTTTTACCGGGTGACCGAAGTGGCTCAGCCCTACGTCAGTCATTTCCACGAGTACCTTTTGCGTGGTGGGTTTCCACAAACAGCCCAAGTAGAGAGCATCACGCAGGCTCAGCGACTATTGCGTGAAGACATTATTGACAAGGTATTAAAGCGCGATATGACCGCCCTATTTGGCGTCAGGCGTATCCTCGACCTTGAGCACACGTTTCTATACCTTTGCATGCATGATGGCGCAATCTTGGATATGGCTGATCTTTGTAGAAATCTTGAAGTGAAACGTCCAACTGCACAAAGCTTCATCGAACTGCTACAGGCCACTCATCTCATTTACCGGTTACCACCATTTGGTTATGGCAAAGACGTTCTGCGGGCACGCTTCAAAATCTATCTAAGCGATGCAGCCATCGCACCGGCCGTGATGCTAAAGGGCAAGTCCATGCTCGAAGACCCAGCCGCCTTGGGTGTAGCGACAGAGACTGCGGTGTTCAAGCACCTTTATGCTCGCTACTACGCTCAAAGCGTGCGGTTTTCATATTGGCGCGGCAAACGAGCTCATGAAGTCGACCTCATTGCCGAGGTTGGCGGACAAATCATCCCGTTTGAAGTCAAGTATCGCTCCCAACACACTGGCCTGCGCGAATTAAAGGGACTGCTTGAACTTTGCCAACAAAAGTCGATTGGTCGCGGCTATGTCGTCACCAAGTCGCTCGATGATTTTGGGGTGATTAGCCAACTTGCACGCACTGCTCAGACCCCCGGAAGTACTGCTACCCCACAAATCATGCGTATCCCGGCACCACTACTGTGCTATTGGATGGGTGAAACAGAGCAGAGTGACGCCATATGAAATCGACGGCAGGAAATGAAAAGACGTTGACGCCGGCTGAAAATTGACCAGAGTGTTCAATCATCCACCTGCTTACGTTTTAAGCAGGGGTTTGAAGTGATCACCATGGACATCTTGGGCAAGGTCAGGCGCATGTATTTGCGCGTCAAATCGTCAATCAGCGAGATCGCCAAGCGCGCGGGCTTGTCGCGCAACACGGTCAAAAAGTGGCTTCGCACACCGGGCTAGGTGGGGCCGAAGTACAAGCGAAAGCCCCAAGTCGAAATTCAATCGCACAGGCGGTCAGCGTTAAATCGGCACGAACAGGCTCTAGGCATCATTGGCGCCGCGTTACGCAATTTACTTATCATATAGTTTAAAATTACTCATTTAATTGAGTAAATTGTAAATCATGTTTCAAAGAAGCCAACTAAGTCTTTTAAGTCAACGCCTTAAAGAAACAAGGCGGTTCATGCAAATCTTGTCTGGACCACGCCAAGTAGGTAAAACGACTATCGCAAAACAGGCCATTGCAACTTTTGCTGGTCAAAGTCACTACGCCTCAGCTGATCAACCGAGCGCACCCGATGCAAACTGGATCGTTCAGCAATGGGAAACCGGGCGCCGCCTGAGGCGAACCGCACCTGCATTGTTGGTGCTCGATGAGATCCACAAGATTGCCCGATGGTCTGAGACCGTGAAAATGCTCTGGGATGAGGATTCATTTCATAACAAAACGGATCATGACTTGCACGTTGTCATGTTGGGCTCATCGCAATTCCTGATGCAAGCCGGCACAACCGAGAGTCTGACTGGGCGATTTGAGTTAATCAGAACACCCCACTGGTCCTACGAGGAAATGCGTGCAGCATTTGGATGGACTGTCGAGCAATACATTCTATTCGGTGGTTACCCAGGCGCCGCCACAATCATTGATGACCAAGAGCGCTGGCGAACCTACATGCTCAATACAATCGTCGAGCCCACCTTATCAAAAGATGTCTTGCAGATCACCCGAATTGATAAGCCCGCGTTACTTAGACGCCTTTTTACACTTGGGTGTCGGTATTCCGGCCAGATTCTTTCGTACCAAAAAATGGTGGGGCAACTTCAAGACGCTGGCAACACTACCACCCTGTCGCACTATCTAAACCTACTTGAAGGTGCGTGGATGATCACCGGGCTCGATAAATATGCCGGCGATTACGCCCGCAGCCGAGCATCAAGCCCCAAGCTTCAGGCTTTGGACACCTCTTTTATCAGTGCGCAATCCGAGCGACCGTTGAACAACCTGGTCATGCACGGATCACTACCAGACCCTGACTGGTGGGGTCGTCTGGTGGAGTCGGCGATCGGTGCCCATTTGTATAACTACAAAGCCCCTGGTGTGCAGCTTCAATACTGGCGTGAGCGCAACCAAGAGGTCGACTTCGTCTTGTCCAACGGCTCACGTTTGGTTGCCATCGAAGTCAAAAGCGGCCGCACGACAGGATCTCTGTCGGGACTAAACAAGTTCGTCGCAATGTTTCCCAACGCAAAACCGTTAGTGGTGGGCCCATCGGGCGTGCCTATTGAAGATTTCCTGTTGACGCCACCGGCATACTGGCTTTCCGAGTGAAAGTGGCGACGGTCATCCCATTGTCGCCGACTAGTGGCTAACATCCTGGCGACGCTCAATGCCCTATAGCTGGTTGGTATGATGCCTCAGAACCATCTCAACCATGAGGCACACATAAAGGACGACGATTTTCGAGCGATGACACCCCTGGAAAAATGCATGTTTGGTCAAGCCATCAAGCACTCTGGCAAACTGATCGCCATCGGTGGGCTATTTGTGATCTGCAGCATCATTGGACTCATCGCAAAAACTGCGTTTTCTTATGCGTCAATCACCATGTCATTGACCGAAATAATGTTGCCACCGCATGATCGAAATGATCACGCCACGGTTTGAGCGATTTTTACTCTTTCCGGGACTGCAATGATCTTTCGTTTTTTACCCCTTTGCAGACTTCGGTTTTTGGTGTCTCTGGGCTTTCGGTAACTGTTTCCTTCCAGAGTGAGTCGAACCGAACACCAACGGATGATCAGTCGGGTTCTCTAACCAAGCATGAGCTCAAAGGTCATTGTGTCAAAAGCGCCTGTTTAAGCGACCGCAAAAGGCCCTTGTGTAAGTGCGCGTTGCTCGCACGCCTGCGCTAACCCTCCTTCATGCTCTGAGCTTCATGCCCGCCCTTGGGATCTGCCCTTTAGATCCGCTGGATCAATCAAGCGGCGCCAAGCAAACGGCTTTTGCCAGGTCAAAGACAGCATGGTGCGACAGCGCCCTAAGCATGACCTGATTGGCGTTGATCTCCAAGCCAACGACAGCCGTTCATTTCGGTAAACTCAGCTTCAAATATCAATCAAACCGATTCATCGGTGGAGACAACCATGAGTGCAGGCGCACCAAACCATACCCCTGACCCAGCCATCGCCAACGGGCAAACACCACTGACTGGCGCACAAGGTGTGGCACGCGTCATCGCTGCCCAACCCAAGCCTGTGGTCTACGGCATGCCCGGCGGCTACACCGTGCAGATTTACGATGCACTTTACTTTTTGCGTGATCACGTCCAAACAGTGCTGGTGCGCGAAGAGGCCTTTGCCACCGTGATGGCTGAAGCCCACGGGCGTTTAACGGCCACGACCGCCTTCGTGCTCGGCCAAGGCGCCTGGGTCTTGGGCAATGCCGGCATTGGCATCATGGAAGCGCACTTGGGTTGCTCGCCCATGGTGGTGCTGGTTGATGCCACCGAAGGCGCAAGCTACTCGCACTTGGGCCCCTATCAAGCCGGCGCTGGCGGCCACGGTGCCTATGACCTAGTGAGCGCTTTAAAGGCCATCACCAAAGAGACGTTTGTCGCGCTCGACCCAACCCAGGCGATTCAGCTGACCCAACTGGCGATCAAACACGCCCATAGCGGCGAGCCTGGACCCGTGGCGGTGGTTTTTCACAGCCGTTCGCTGTTTGATCGTGTCAACGCCAACACCCAACCGCCCTTGGCACCGTGGAACCGCACGCTCAGGATGGCACCAATAGAGCCTGATGTCACGGCAATCACCGAGGCTTTGACGCTCATCGATCGCGCCCAGTCAGCCGTCATCGTGGCAGGCAACGGCGTGCGCTTGGCGCGGGCACAAGACGCACTGGCGAGCTTTGCCCAGCAGCTAGGCATCCCGGTTGCCACCACGCCGGCTGGCAAAGG
>SKIZ01000008.1 GCA_007116135.1 Burkholderiaceae bacterium | reverse complement strand
CCCACGATCTCGCCGGCGACCTCTAAGCCTGGGATGTCAGAGGCCCCAGGTGGCGGGGCATAGTTGCCCTGGCGCTGAAACACATCGGGGCGGTTAATCCCGGCGGCTGCCACTTTGATTAACACTTCGCCGCTCGCAGGCTCAGGCATTGGGCGTTCAGTCACCACCAACACCTCTGGTCCGCCGGGTTCTTTGATTTCAATCGCACGCATTCGCACAGTTCTCCATGAAAGGTGCCGCAAGCAAGAAAAACCTGCCCAAGGCACTCAGATTAAATTTGTCACCAACTAGGTTAACGCTTTTGATGCCCATCGGGCGCCATGGGATGTGCCAACCCAGCGGCACAGTCAACAGGCGGAAATGTTAGAATCTCGCCCTTGGTAGGAGAGTTGGCAGAGTGGTCGAATGCGGCTGACTTGAAATCAGTTGTGGGCTTGCGCCCACCGGGGGTTCGAATCCCTCACTCTCCGCCACCTGCCGCCAACTGCCCGCCCCGCCCAGTCAAACGATTTGCGCTCACCATTGGGCTTGGCTTTAGGCCGACAACTCCCGCATGTGGCAAATGAGGTCAGACTTGCCCTCAAAACCGATACCAGGCAGATCGGGCATCGTCACATAGCCATCTTCGACGCGCACACCGTCGGGAAAGCCGCCATAGGGCTGAAACAAGTCCGGATACGATTCATTGCCGCCCAAACCCAGACCCGCAGCGATGTTGAGCGACATTTGGTGCCCGCCATGCGGAATACAGCGGCTTGCCGACCAACCGTGCTGTTTGAGCATCTCCAACGTGCGCAAATACTCCACCAGCCCGTAACTTAGGGCGCAGTCAAACTGCAACCAGTCGCGGTCAGCACGCATGCCGCCGTAGCGGATGAGGTTGCGCGCATCTTGCATGGAAAAAAGGTTCTCACCGGTCGCCATGGGTTTGGCGTAATAGTTGCGCAGTGCTGCCTGCAGCTCAAAATCCAGCGGGTCGCCGGCCTCTTCATACCAAAACAGGTCGTATTGCGACAGGGCCTTGGCGTACTGAATGGCGGTGTCGAGGTCAAACCGGCCGTTGGCGTCAACGGCAAGCTTCTGGCCGTCTTGCAAAACGCTTAAGACCGCGTCAATGCGGCGCAGATCGTCATCAAGGCTTGCGCCGCCGATTTTTTTCTTCACCACCGTGTAACCACGATCAAGATAGCTGCGCATCTCGTCTTTGAGCTTGCTGTGATCTTGCCCTGGATAGTAGTAGCCGCCGGCGGCATAGACGAACACCTTGCGATTGACCTGACCGTCGCCATAGCGATCGGCTAGCAACTGAAACAGCGGCAGCCCGGCAATCTTGGCCACGGCGTCCCAAACGGCCATGTCAATGGTACCGATGGCTACCGAGCGCTCGCCGTGGCCACCGGGCTTTTCGTTGGTGAACATGCAGCGCCAAATCTTGTGGGGGTCCAGATTGGTGCCGGCGTCATCAATGAGATTTTGCGGGTCGGCTTGCAACACCCGGTCAAAGAACCGCTCGCGCATCAACATGCCTTGGCCATAGCGGCCATTGGAGTTAAAGCCATAGCCCACTACCGGTTTGCCGTCACGAATCACATCGGTGATGACCGCCACCAGACTAATAGTCATCTTGCTAAAGTCGATATACGCATTGCGAATCGACGAGCTGATTGGAACGGTTTTTTCCCGGATTTCAACAATTCTCACCACACCACCCCTTGCATCGCAACAAAAAAGCCACCAACGGCAGCAAAAAACGAACAATAACGACAATTTAAGTCGTTTGATCAAACCCGCCTGGCGTGAGCGCCATGGTTGATTTCCCTGCCTGGCTTGCGAGTTTTAACCATAAGCGACACTTTTACAGTATCGTGACTTCACTAAATCTTGAAATAACAAAGAGACAAGCTGTGACGCCTCTGGTTGATGATTATGGCCGCAAAATAGAGTACGTGCGCATCAGCGTGACCGATCGTTGCGACCTGCGTTGCAATTACTGCATGCCGGTTGGCTTTAAGGACTACCGCGAGCCTGCGCACTGGCTGACATTTGACGAAATCACTCGCATGGCCCGTGTGTTGTGTCAGGCGGGTACGCGACGGATTCGACTCACGGGCGGTGAGCCACTGTTGCGCCGCAATTTGCCTGATCTGGTCGCGCGTTTGCGGCAAGACACCGATGTGGGCGACATTTCACTGACAACCAATGCCACCCGTTTGGCCCGCTTTGCCGAACCGTTAAAACAAGCCGGGCTCGATCGCATCAACATCAGTCTTGATAGCCTAAAGCGCGACAAGGTCGCCGAGATCTGTGGTCGGGATGTGCTTGACTCGGTCATCGCCGGCATTGATCACGCGCTTGCCGCGGGGCTTGCACCTGTGAAGATCAACATGGTGGTGATGCCGGGTGTGAACGAAGATGAAATTGACGCGATGTTTCAGTTTTGTCGAGACCGTTCACTGACTTTACGCATGATTGAAACCATGCCGATGGGCCACACCGCCTTAAATGCAGGCACTGTCTCGCTGCAGCCTGCCCTTGAGCGGTTGCGCCACGATCACGGCTTAATTCCGCTCATTGCCGAGCTCGGTGGTGGCCCGGCGCGATACTGGCAAACACCAGACGGCAAAACCCAGGTTGGCGTCATCACACCCATTAGCCAGCACTTCTGCGCAACCTGTAACCGCATTCGACTAGCAGTTGATGGCACAATCTATCTGTGTCTTGGTCAGGAAGAGAAAATCGAAATGCGTCAACTGCTGCGCAGCCACCCCGAAGACGACGCGGTGATCCGCCAGGCGCTAGCCGATGGCATCCATCTAAAGCCCGAGCGTCACCATTTCCGTGAAACGCCAGAAAAGATTGTGCGCTTCATGTCACAGACTGGCGGCTAGCCCATCGCACCAAGTCATGGTTGAACCCTCTGCACAGCGCGCGCCCTTATTGGATTTCGATGTCGCCAGACAGCGATTGCTCGCCTTTGCCAAGCCGCCCGAAGCGCTTGAGTCAATCGGGCTGCTTGCGGCCAACGGCTGCGTACTCGCAAAGGCCATCACCTCACCCATGGATGTGCCGGCCTTTGCCAACAGCAGCATGGACGGCTATGCCATCGCCCCACAAGACCCTGAAGTGCGCCCCCTGCGTCTTGCCGTAACCCAACGAATCGCCGCGGGCTATGAAGGCCAGGCCTTGGCGCTAGGCCAAGCCGCGCGTATTTTTACCGGCGCACCCGTGCCACCGGGCACTTGGGCGGTGGTGCCGCAAGAGCTCGTAGAGGTCAACGGGCAAGAGATCGTCATCGAGGCACCCGTGGGCGCGGGCGACTACGTCCGCGCGCAAGGTGAGGACATCAGGGCCGGCCATGACATTGTGCAAGCCGGCAAACGGCTCAAACCCGCAGACCTCGCGCTTGCCGCCTCGGTCGGGGTGACCCATGTCACCACATACAAGCCCTTAACGGTTGCTATTTTGCTCACCGGCGATGAGCTCGTTGAACCTGGCACGCCGCTAGGCCCAGGGCAAATCTACAACAGCAACCGCTATTGGCTGCAAAGCCTCTTGACCGAACTCGGTTGTGAGGTTCTCGATCCCGGGATCGTGCGCGACACGCCTGAAGACACCCGCGCAGCGCTTGCGCAAGCCAGCCAGGCCGCTGACGTCATCATCACCTGCGGCGGCGTGTCGGTGGGCGAAGAAGACCATGTACGCGCCGCTGTCGCCAGCATGGGCCGCATCGATTTATGGCAAATCGCCATGAAACCGGGAAAGCCCTTGGCCTACGGCCAGGCTGAAAAAGCCGACTTTATTGGCTTACCTGGCAACCCCGTGAGCGCCTTTGTGACCTTTATGCTCATGGGCCTGCCTTTTTTGCAGCAGCGCATGGGGCTGGCACCATCACAACTGTCAGCCCAACCAATGACAGCTGCCTTTGACTGGCCCAAACCGGATCGGCGACGCGAATTCATTCGCGTGCGCCAACGGGTGCAGCCCGACGGTGAAGTCGTATTGGATCGCTGGCCCAACCAAGGGTCCGGTGTCATGAGTAGCGTGGCCTGGGCCGATGGCCTAGTTGATATCGCCGCAGGCCAAACCATCAAAGCTGGTGATCGAGTGCCTTACCTGAGCCTGCGCGACTTGGTTGACCGATGCCCATGAAGATTCAAGTTCTTTTCTTTGGTGAGCTGCGCGAATCGGTTGGGTGCGCCCAAGACGTCATTGAGATCAACGCCACTGAGCTCGACGTCGCTGGCCTCATCGACGCCTTGGCTAATCGCGGGCCCGCCTGGCAAGTTGCGCTAAAGGCGCCTGAACCCTTACGAGTGGCGGTCAATCAAGAGATGGCCGCACTGCACACAACCCTTGCCGAGGGCGCTGAAGTGGCGTTTTTTCGGCCGGTCACCGGAGGCTGATATGACTGAGGCCTTTAGCGTGCGCGTGCAAAGCGAAGCCTTTGACTTTGGCCAAGAGTACGACACTTTTGTCCTCAACGATGCTGCCGCCGGCGCAGTGGCGTCTTTTGTTGGACGCGTGCGCCAAGAAAATGATCAAACGCCAGTGCGGGCATTAAGCCTTGAGCACTACCCTGGCATGACCGAAAAAGTGATGTTGCAAGTGGTCAATCAAGCTCGCGAGCGCTGGCCACTGATGGGTGCGCGCGTCGTTCACCGGGTCGGGCGGCTTGAGCCTGGCGACAATATTGTTTTAGTCTTAACATCAAGCGCGCATCGTCACGCCGCGCTTGATGCGTGTGCCTTCATCATGGATCACCTAAAGACACAAGCAACCTTCTGGAAAAAAGAAACCACCTCAGCCGGACAACGCTGGATCAAAGGCCGCGATACGGACCGCCTGGCACAGGCCCGCTGGCATGCAGAGAACACCCCGGATGAGCAATGAACTAACCCACTTTGATGCCGCTGGGCAAGCACACATGGTTGATGTGGGCAATAAGGCGCACACCAAGCGAGAAGCGACAGTGACCGGTTCAATCACGCTTAGCGATTTGGCGCTGCAAAAGGTGCTGCAAGGCGACAGCAAAAAGGGCGATGTGCTTGGCATTGCCAGGATTGCCGGCATCATGGCCAGCAAAAAAACCAGTGAACTGATCCCGCTGTGTCATCCAATCGCGCTGACCAAGGTCAGCATTGAATTCACCATTCAAGAGCGCTTGGGGCGTATCGACTGCAGGGCAATGGCGCAAACCGTTGGACCCACCGGCGTTGAGATGGAGGCATTGACCGCGGCTTCGGTAGCCTTGCTCACGATCTACGACATGCTAAAGGCAGTCGATCGTGCGATGGTCATCGGCCCAATCGCGTTAGAAGAAAAGCTCGGCGGCAAGTCCGGACACTGGCAGCGCCAAGCCAGAACAGACTAAGCGAGCATCGCCTGCAGCTTATCGGCGTCGTGGATGACGACTTTGGCGCCGCGCACCGAAATCAGGCCATCGGCGGCAAGTTGTTGCAGCGAGCGCGAGAAAGTCTCCGGTTGCAAGCCTAACTTCGAGGCGATTGCCCGCTTGTGATAGGGCAGGTGCGCTTGGTTGCCCTCGCGTGGCTGGCGCAACAGGTATTCGGCCACGCGCTGGGCGGCCGACAACAAACTGACCGACTCCATGTCGCGAAACAACGCCTGAACCCGCTTACTTAAGTTAGCCAGCATCTTTTGCGCCAAAAACGGCGCCCGAGTCACAACCGTCATGACATCGGCTGCTGCGATGACAAGCAACTCGCAGGTCTGTAGCGCCTGGGCATCGGCAATCAAGGTGGTGCCGGGCAGCAAGGCCGACTCACCAAAAACATCACCAGGTCCAAGAAACTCGAGCACTTTTTCACTACCGCGCTCAGCCGGAACCGATAACTTGATATGACCGGTCAAAAGCACATAGAGAAAGCCGCTTTGGTCACCGCGGTGATACAAATAGGCCTGTTTGGGCAGTGATTGGGCCTGCCCGACATTGAGCAACCAATTCAATTGGCTGCGCGCGACCCCTTCAAACAACGGGTGTGCTGCTATTTTTTTCTGAACGTCCTTGTCAATCGTCATGTCAGATGACCCTGGAATAGCGCGCTATGGGTTGACCCTTACGCAAATATTGATCAAACCGCATTGCCACGACTCGCGACAAAAATCGGCCCTTGGGGGTAATGACGACCTCTTGGGGGTCTACATGAACCAATCCATCGGCACGCAATGGTTCAAGCGCCTCTAGGTCTTGGTTGAAATACTGTCTGGCATCAATGCCCCAGCGCTGGCTCATGGTCTCAAAGGACAGCGTCGACTGGCACAACAGCGAATGAATCGCATCACGCCGAATCTCATCGTCGCGGCTCATCACCAAACCGCGAATCAGTGGCAACTCGCCCGCTGCCAATAACTCGTGATACTGCTCAAGGGTGCGAGCGTTTTGCGCATAAACATGACCGATCCGGCTGATAGCCGAGGCCCCCAGGGCAATCAAATCGCAATCAGCACGCGTGGAATACCCTTGGAAATTGCGCTGCAAGGTGCCTTGGTCTAAAGACAGTGCAAGCTCATCGTCTGGCAACGCAAAGTGATCCATACCAATATAGACATAGCCCGCGTCGAGCAGCGTGGTCACAGCGAGCTTGAACATCGCAAGCTTCTCTTGAGGCGATGGGATCGCCTCACTATCGATACGTCGTTGGGGCTTGAACCGATCCGGCAAATGCGCGTAACTGTAGAGCGCAATTCGGTCCGGGCGCCATTGCAACACCGTCTTGAGCGTGGTGTGCATCGTATTGACGCTTTGCAGGGGCAAACCGTAAATCAGGTCCATGTTGATCGAGCGATAACCGAGCTCGCGCGCCTGTTCTAAAACGGCCTGCGTCACTTCTGCTGGCTGAATCCGGTTTATCGCTTGCTGCACCTTGGGGTCAACGTCTTGCACGCCAAGACTCATGCGGTTAAAGCCATACTGCGCCAT
>SKIZ01000095.1 GCA_007116135.1 Burkholderiaceae bacterium | reverse complement strand
GCCGAACAACAGGCCATTGATGTTTTTGCGGCCAACTTGAAGGACTTGTTGCTATCGCCGCCAGCAGGCGCCAAGGCGGTCATGGGACTCGATCCCGGCATTCGCACCGGGGTCAAGGTCGCGGCCATCGATCCGACTGGCAAGGTATTGCAGACGGCCACGATCTATCCCTTTGAACCCAGACGCGATGTCAGTGGCAGTTTGCGCACTTTGGCTGAGATCGCGCGCACTCACCGTATTGAGTTAGTTGCCATTGGAAACGGTACCGCCTCGCGCGAAACCGAAAAGCTCGTTGCCGCCCTGTGCCAAGCGCATCCGGATTTGAACTTGACTCGGGTGGTGATCTCTGAGGCCGGGGCCTCGGTCTATTCCGCATCTGAGCTGGCCGCCAGTGAGTTTCCCGACCTTGACGTCAGTTTGCGCGGCGCGGTCTCAATTGCCCGGCGATTGCAGGATCCGCTAGCTGAGCTGGTCAAAATCGAACCCAAGGCCATCGGCGTGGGGCAGTATCAACACGACGTCAATCAGCGCCAACTCGCTGGTGCATTGACGGCGGTGGTAGAAGATTGTGTCAACAAGGTGGGCGTCGATGTCAATACCGCTTCAGCCGCTTTGCTTAGTCACGTCTCGGGGCTCAATAGCGGTTTGGCGCGCAACATTGTGAGTTGGCGCGATGCTCATGGTGCTTTCCGAACGCGCGATGACATTAAATCAGTGCCGCGGTTTGGCGAAAAAGCTTTTGAGCAGGCCGCTGGTTTTTTGCGCATCAATGAGGGCGACAATCCACTGGATGCCTCGGCTGTCCACCCTGAGGCTTACGCACTGGTGCAACGAATTTTGTCGAAGATCTCGCTCGATGTAAAGGCTGTCATGGGCAACAGTCAGGCATTAAAAGGGGTGTCGCCGGCCGAGTTTGTTGATCAGCAGTTTGGACTGCCGACGATCAAGGATATTTTCAGTGAACTGGAGAAGCCCGGGCGAGATCCGCGAGCGGCGTTCAAACCCGTTGAGTTTGACGATGCGATACAAACCATGGCGGATTTAAAGCCAGGACTGGTGTTGCAAGGTGTGGTTACCAATGTCGCCAATTTCGGTGCGTTTGTCGACGTGGGTGTGCATCAGGATGGGCTGGTTCACATCTCAGCGCTATCGAAGCAGTTTGTGTCAGACCCGCGTGACGTGGTGCGCACGGGCGAGTCGGTTCAGGTCAAGGTGCTTGAGGTCGATTTGCAGCGCAAGCGCATTGCGTTGACGATGCGCCTTGATGATGAGCCAGAGGCGGCCGCTTCCCGCAGCAAGCCCGGCGGCAGTGCCGGTGGTGCTGCCTCACGTGGCCGCGCGCCTCAAAAAGAGACCCCACCTGCGGCAAGTAGCGCCATGGCGCAGGCGTTTGCCAAACTGAAACGATAAAAAATGCGCCCCGAGGGGCGCATTCATGAATCACTAGCGCGGCGTGTCGCCTTTGAGCGTGACACGGTGCAACAAGCGCTTGTAGCCGTGATAGTCGTTAATCGGGTTGTGCAAGACGCAACGGTTATCCCAAAAAGCGATCGAACCGGGCTGCCAGCTAAAGCGGCAAGTGAACTCCACCTTGGCTTGATGGGCAAAGAGGAAATTCAAAAGCGGTGCGCTTTCCTCTTCGGTCCAACCGACAAAGTGAGTGGTGTGCGCCGGGTTGACGTAGAGCGATAGACGTCCGGTCTCTGGGTGGGTGCGAATCACGGGATGCTCGCCAACCAAGTCTTCACCGACTTTATCGGTCGCCGAGTCGGCAATCCGATCCTCGCGTGTCTTGGTGACCTCAGCCTTGGCCGAACAGTTGGCGGCCTTCAGACCCTTGAGTGTCTGTTGCAGGCCAGGCGATAGCGCTTCGTAAGCCGCGTAACCGCTAGCAAACAGTGTGTCGCCGCCTTTGGGCGGGATCTCCCGGGCAATGAGCATGGTGGCCATGGGCGGCTGTTGTAAATAGGCCGTGTCGGTGTGCCAAATGCCACCGAAGTTGTGGCGCTCGTGGGGCAGCTTCATGACCGGAATAATCATCGGATAGTCAGCCAAGCCTTTGACAAACGGATATTCAATGATTTCACCGAATAGCTCGGCAAATTCCTGAAACTTCGCCGGCGACAGATCCTGATCTCGGAAAAAAATCACGCCATACTCAAGCCAGATTTCCCGAATTTGCTCAGCAAGTTCCGGCGACATTTCGTTTAGAAGGTCAACCCCATGGATTTCCGCGCCAATGGCGCCAGCTAGCGGTTTGACTTCCAGTTTTTGCATGACTGTCATGACTTGTCTCCTAGGCGTCCTAACGCCTCATATCTCTAGAACAACCAAAACCGACTCATGCGCTTGGTGCTGCGCCCATTTTTGGTGCGCTCGCGCGACTCGATCAGTCTTTAAAGATTACCACCACAACAACGCCTTGGCTCCAATGTAAACCTGAGCCTGATGGCCCTAAGCAACGCGCAGCCAGGTGCCTTGAGGCACCCTGGTCATTAGCGTGTACTCATCATGCTTGGCAAATACGTCGCGATTGACGGGAACAGGATGATCAACAGTAGGCCAAAGAGCATGATGAGCACAAAGGGCGCAGCGCCCAACATAATGTCTGACATGGTGATGTCTTTGGGCACGATGCCTTTGAGCACAAACAGGTTTAACCCCACAGGCGGGGTAATCATACCGATTTCCACCGTGATGGTGACCAGGATGCCCAACCAAATGGGATCAAATCCAAGTTGTGACAACACGGGAAAGGCCAACGGCAGGGTGATGACCATCATGGATGCCGGATCCATGACGCAACCCAGAAGCAGCAAGCCCACTAGGTAGAGCGCCAAAATTAACCATGGATCGAGGTTGGCTGCCAGCACCGCTTCGACCATGCCGTGGGCAATCCCAAGGCGAGACACGACAAAGCCAAAGAAGCTGCCAAAGATAATCAGCAGCATCAGCATGGCCGTGGTTTGCGCGGTTTTCACCAACACTCGGTTTAAGCCTTTGTGCCGCATGTCGATACGAAACACGGTCAGAAGCAGAGCGCCAGCGGCACCTAGGGCAGCAGCCTCTGTGGTGGTGGCAATCCCGGTATAAATTGCACCCATCACAATGATGAACAACAACAAGATGGGCCAAATGCCTTTTAGTGATGAAAACCGCTCACCCCAGCTTGGGCGCAACTCAAACGCTTTGGCTGTTCCCTCGCGCATGCTGTAGACCATGGTGTAGGCGACCATCAGCGCTGCCAACAGCATCCCAGGCAAAATGCCGGCAATAAATAATGAGCCAATTGAGGTCTCAGTCAAAATGCCATAAATCACCAACACCACACTTGGCGGAATCAGGATCCCAAGCGTGCCGCCTGCAGCGACCACGCCAACGGCTAATCGTTTGGAGTGACCGGCCTTGCGGATTTCTGGGACCGCGGCGTAGCCGATGGCAGCCGCTGTTGCCGGACTTGACCCAGAGATGGCAGAAAACCCGGTACAGGCCACGACCGTGCTCGCTGGCAAGGCGCCGGGCATCCAGCTGAGCCACTTGGTGGCGGCTCGAAACGATTTCTCCGCAATATCCGAGTGCGACACCAGTGCGGCCATCAAGACGAATAATGGCGCCACAAGGAATAGGTGCGTGGTTGAGACCGAGAAGCTCACGCGCGCAATTTGCACCAGCATATTCGGGCTCAGGAAGGTCACCACCATAATCGAAGCGGTCATGCCCATGGCAAAAGCCACCGGGATGCCGATCAACAGCAGCACAAACAGGATCCCAAATAGGATAAAAGTTAAGCCAATCCAGTCCATTGTCTCAATTACCAGGCAAGGTCAAGTCATTAAAGCGATCAGGCATTGGCTTGATCGTGCGTATCAACAAATCGTCCAAGCAAGATCACCACCTGGGTAAACAGCATCAGGGCCACGCCAAACGGCATGATCCATTGAATCGCCGCAATCGGCCATGCCAGCGTCGTCTCGTCGATGCGTCCGCGCGAGTACGAGGTGTAGAACACACGCCAGACTTGCGAGAAAAATACCCACAGAAAAACGATGCAGGCCAGATCAGAGATAATCCGACAGATCCGCGCAAAGCGCCCCGGAAACAACTCATTGATGATGTCCACCCGGACATGGACGCCCTCAAGCAAAGCACTGCTAAGCGCCAAAAAAATCACAAAGCACAGCAGGTAGGCTGAGACCGCAAATGTCCAGGTGTCGGGGTCACGCAGCAGGTAGCGGCGATAGACCCCGTAGGTGCTGATGACCGTGATCGCCAAGATGATGTAGCCCGACAAAAATGCCATGGCGTAATTGACCTTCTGGGTAACCAGGTATAGACCAGCAAAAAAGCGACCGAATCGGCTCATAAACCACCCGCAACATCCACCGTGGTTGCTGTGACATAGTCCGGTGCATCAAGCAAAGCCCACACCACCACGTCAGCGACCTCAGCCGATTCGGCTGGCCGACCAATTGGCGTGATTTTGTAGAAATTCTCGATGCGTTCGGGACTGCCGGCTTGCGCATGCAGTTCGGTGGCTACGCCACCGGGAGCCACACCAATGACTTGAACGCCTTGCTTGGCGACCTCGCGTCCTAGCCCCAACGTGAAGGTGTTTAACGCAGCCTTCGAGGCGGCGTAGTCAACCCAATCGTTGGGACTGCCGGTGCGCGCGGCAATTGACGAGACATTGACAATTCGACCGCCTGAGCCACCTTGGTCCGTTGAGAGTTGCTTTAATGCGTGCTGAGCACACAGAATCGGGCCAATGACGTTGATATCAAAGGTTTTACGCAAGGTCTCGTAGTCCACGTATGACGCCCGACGGCCAGCCTGTCCGACAAAGCCGGCGTTATTGACTAAGCCGCCAAGACGGCCAAACGTGTCCTTGGCAAACGCAAACAGTTTCTCGATGTCTTTGGGGTCGGCCACGTCCGAGCGCAGGGCTGCGCACGCGTGACCTTCGGCCTTCAAGCGCTCAACGAGCGCATTGGCTTCTTTGTCACGCGAGACATAACTGAAGCAGACGGGGTGGCCGCGTCTAGCGACACGCTCCACCACGTCGGCCCCAATGCCGCGGCCACCGCCGACCACAAGGATCATGCTTTTATCCGCGACCGCCATGTTATGGGCACTCGTTCAAAGGACCGACCGTCGGGCGCACCACAACTTGGTCACGATATTGACCGATCAGGTCGATCAGGCGCTGACCGTCGGCGGTGACGTTGGGCTGGATCTCAACGGTGAAAACCTCATTGGCAGCAGCGACCAAGCGGTCAAATTCAGCCTGGTTGGGCACGCACATTTCAGCGCCTGCGGCAGCCAGTTTGTCTACTGTGTCAACGTAGGTTTGTTGGTAGGCAGCAATACCCCAGTCCATGGCTTCTTGGCCGACTTCGAGCATGATCTTGCGGTCAGCCTCAGACAAACGATCCCAAACCATGTTGGCCACGTTAATCGTGCCAAAGGCAATCGAGTGGTCAACCCGGGTGACATACTTGGCAGGCTCAAAGAGCTTTAAGGAAAGCACGCCGTTATAGACCATCAGGGTGCAGTCAATCGTGCCCAGATTCAAGCCCGAGTACAGATCAGAGATGGCCAAGACCACAGGGCTGCCACCCCAGCGACGGATGGTCTCTGCTTGCCAACGACCGGCGGTGCGGATCGTCACACCGCGCCAAGCGTCAGCGTTTGAGACAAAGCCCGTCGAGCAGGTCACCGGATCAGGCAGCAGCACCGGTGGTGCCGAGACCACGCGTGAGCCACGTCGCTCGTAGATCGAATCCAGGATCGGCAAGGCTGCTTTGTTAAAGGCCGACAAACCCTCTGGATCTAGCGGGAAACTGAATGGCACATCAAGCGGGGCGAGATCGATAATTTCACCCGAGACGTATGGTGTGAAGGACAGGGCAGCGTCAACCACGCCGTCTTGCATGCCGTCAACCATCTTGTTGCCAACCAAGCTGCCACCCCAGTGGATGCGGAAGTTGATGCGACCATTGGTGCGCTCGGTCACGCCCTCGGTCCAGCGCTTGACGATCTGGGAGGAGAAGTCGCCCTCAGGAAAGGCGGTGGCAAACTGAAGGGTCTGGGCGTTGGCGGCAACACCAAAGGCCAGTAGCGCCGATCCGAGCAGCCCGCCAAGCAGCTTGCCGCCTTTTTTGGTTTGTGTTTCGTGTTTCATGTCTAACAGTCTCCTGGTTGTGGCTTGAATTTATTTATTTATCCATTAACGCAACGATGGTCTCAATTTTGCGGGCCGGTTCGCTGCCGTCCCAATTGACTGAGGCCGCCTGCATGAGCGATAGAAACTTGTCTTGCATATCGTTAAATTCGATCAGCTCAAGCATGCCCGGCATGTCAGTGGTGGTATCAAAGTAAGCGAACCGAATGCCGCGCGGGGTACTGCCTTCGAAGGCTAATTCATAGCCCATCTTGTGAAACCGTTCAACATCTTTTTCAAAGGTGCGTGTGGCCATGCCTAAGTGATGAAAGCCGTAGCCACGTTTTTTAATCACATCCCAATACACCGACGGTTTGTCATCGGCCGGTTGGATCAGCTCAAAACACATGTGCCCCGAGAAACCGAGGGCAAGCCCCATTTGCATGTCGGTCGGCTCACCGCGGTACTTTGCGGTTTGCAGTTTGTATAGATCGGAGTAGTACCAAGGGCCAATGTTGAATTTGGCACCAAAGTCTCTCATGGCCTCATGAAGGTCTTGGACCACATAAGCGACTTGGCAAATGCCACCCATCGGCTGCCCGAAACTGGTGTGTGTGATCATGCTTGCCTCTGCGGTTGCTGTTTATGGTTGTGGCTAGACTGCATTTGATGATTCCCTGTTGAATTGATCAGTCGGTTTTATCAATCACGCAAACCGGGCCGCCAACAGCGACCTCGGCCTCTTCACCGGCGAGGATCTCAAGCAACACCCCATCGCACGGCG
>SKIZ01000135.1 GCA_007116135.1 Burkholderiaceae bacterium | reverse complement strand
CGTTTGTCGTGCCATTGACCGAACTCATGGGCGTACTCAGTGCCTACCAGTGGTACGACCGCGGACTGCCCTTAGCGCAGCTTGGGCAATCGATCCATCCGCGCTGGGGCGTCTTTGCGCCCACGCGCAATGAATACCTCGAACTCGTTGCCCAAGCCCCATTACCCCAGCCTTGTCAGCGCGCCGCTGATATCGGCACGGGCACCGGCGTGCTGGCGCTGATTTTGGCCAAACGTGGGGTGCCCCAAGTGCTGGCCACTGACTTACACCCGGCAGCGCTGGCCTGCGCGCAAGACAACGTCAAGCGTCTGGGCTTAGAGAACCAGGTCGAGGTCTGTGCCCACGACCTGCTGCCCCCGGGAAAGTTTGATTTGCTCGTGTGCAACCCGCCATGGTTGCCCGGTTCAGCCAGCAGCGCACTTGAAGCGGCGGTCTACGACCCAGATCATCGGATGCTGCGCGGCTTCCTGCAAAAAGCCCGCGATCACATGAATCCCAATGCGCAAGCCTGGCTGATCTTGTCTGATTTGGCCGAACACATGCAACTGCGCACGCGCGAACAGTTACTTGGCTGGATCTCAACGGCTGGCCTGCAAGTCCTTGAGCGCATCGACATCAAACCAAGCCACAACAAGCTCGCACGCACCGATGACCCAATGCATGCGCTTCGAGGCCGCGAGGTCACGTCGCTTTGGCGACTTTCTTTTTCGGTCTGAAAGCTGCCACCACCGCCGGATCGGTCTGAATCGCTGGCCCGCCAATCAAGTCGATGCAATACGGCACAGCGGCAAATATGCCGGGCACCACCACTTGGCCCGCCTCGTCCTTTAAACCCTCAAGGGTTTCGGCAATCGCGCGCGGCTGACCAGGCAAATTGATGATCAGCGCCGCATGATCAGCCGTCTCGCGTAGCACCGCGACCTGACGCGACAAAATCGCTGTCGGAACGAAATTTAAGCTAATTTGCCGCATTTGCTCCCCAAAACCCGGCATCTGTCGCGTACTTGCCTCCAAAGTGGCTTCTGGCGTCACATCTCGGCGCGCCGGTCCCGTACCACCCGTCGTTAGAACCAGATCACAGTGATGCTGGTCAACAAGTTCAATGAGCGCCTCAGTAATCAGGCCTTGCTCATCAGCGACCAACCGCTGATGCACCAAAAAGGGGGTGGTCAGGGTTTTTTCTAGCCACGCAACAAGCGTGGGCAGGCCTTGATCACTGTAAATGCCCTGGGATGCGCGGTCAGAGACCGACACCAGGCCGACGTTTAAAGGCCGGCTATCCGGTACTGCACCACCGTCTGTCATTGGACTCTCCGCATCAGGTTTTGTTGAGCTCGAAACTGGTAATGTATAGGACAGGCAACACGACATACTTTGGATCTTATGTTGCGTTGCAGCATTATTTCGGTTGTAATCAAGACATCATTTTAAAAAGGTGCCCATCTGTGAGCAACGCCGAGACCTCGAACCCGAAAAAACAAACGCTGCCACTGCTGCCGCCGGTCATGGATGCCGCATTTGAATATGCCGTTGATGCATGGCAGCGAACCGTGCTCACAGCTGATGTGATGCGTCAGCGTGGCAACCAATACCAGCGCCACATGGGCAAGCAAGCGCCCAATGTTTTGAGCATGAAGGCCGAAGTCGTGCTTGATGGGCGCGAGCTTGAGCGACCCGTCAATTACGTGCTCACCCGCATTGTCGCCCCCAAATCCATGCCCGTCGATCCCATCAAGCGACCCTTTGTCGTGGTCGACCCGCGGGCAGGTCACGGCCCCGGGATCGGCGGCTTTAAACCCGAAAGCGAAATCGGTGTGGCCGTGCAGGCCGGACACCCCTGTTACTTCATTGGCTTTTTACCCAAGCCCGAACCCGAGCAAGGTGTCGAGGACGTGGTGTGGGCTGAAGCGAAGTTTCTTGAGCACGTCATTGAGTTACATCCCAAAGCCGAGGGCAAGCCCGTTGTCATTGGCAACTGTCAGGCTGGCTGGCAAATCATGATGGCTGCAGCGACTCGCCCCGAACTATTTGGGCCGATCATCATCGCCGGTGCGCCCTTGGCATACTGGGCTGGCTGGCGCGGTAAAAATCCGATGCGCTACACCGGCGGGATGACTGGCGGCTCCTGGATGACCATGATGGCAAGCGACCTCGGTGGCGGCCTGTTTGACGGCGCAAATCTGGTACAAAACTTTGAGTCTCTCAATCCGGCCAACACGTATTGGTCAAAGCAATACAACCTCTATGCCAACGTCGACACCGAAGCCAGCCGTTATCTGGGGTTTGAGCGCTGGTGGGGTGGTCATGTCTTTTTAAATGGCAAAGAAATCCAATACATCGTTGACAACTTGTTCATTGGCAACAAACTATCAACGGCGCGCATGGTCACCAAAGATGGTTTGCGTATCGACTTGCGCAATATTCGCTCACCCATCATTGTGTTTTGTTCCAAGGGTGACAACATCACGCCCCCGCCGCAGGCACTGGGCTGGATTACCGATCTGTACCAACAAGATCGGGAAGTGCTCGCACACGGCCAGACCATCATCTACGCGGTTCACGAGAGCATCGGTCACCTTGGAATCTTCGTGTCGGGGGCGATTGCGCGCAAAGAGCACCGAGAATTCACCTGTAACATCGACATGATCGACGTCTTGCCAGCGGGCATATACGAAGCCGTGATTCATGACAAGACGCCTGAAACACACAACGCTGACTTGGCTTACGGTGACTACGTCTTAACGTTTGAGCGACGTCACCTCGCTGATGTGGACAAGATTGTGCAACACCGTGACGACGATGACCGGCGCTTTGCGACCGTATCGCGCCTGTCGCAAGTCAACGTCGGTCTTTACAAATCATTCCTGCAACCCTGGATCAAGGCGATAGCCACACCGCGCACCAGCGAGCGCTTGCAGCAACTGCACCCGTTGCGCTTGCCCTACGAAGCGATTTCAGACAAGAACCCCCTGGTCGCCTCGATGGCACCGGTTGCCGTGCAAGTCAAAAACAATCGCCAGCCAGCCAGCAAAGACAACCCATTTCTGCAACTAGAGCGTCAAATCGCCAAGTCAATCGAGTCCGCACTCGATTACTACGGACAGTGGCGCGACGACTTGCTTGAACAAACCTTTATGACGGTCTACGGCACCCCGCTGGTGCAAGACATCGCCGGGCTCGGCGCGCGCGAGGGTGCGCCACGCGAGCACCCAGGGGTGTCGCCTGAGCACATCTCATTCGTTAAACGTCGAGTCAACGAATTGCGCAAGCTCGTTGAGTGCGGCGGTGTGCGCGAGGCCAGTGTGCGTGTCATGGTCTACATTGCGCAAGCTCAGGGCGGCATCGATGAGCGCAGTTTCAGCCTCATTCGACAGCTGCGCGCCCAACAAACCGACTCCTTATCCTTGCCGGCCTTCAAACGAATGGTTCGCGAGCAAGCCATGGTCATGGTGGTTGATCCAGAAGGCGCTATTGACGCCTTGCCAACTTTGCTAAGTCACCACACCACCAGCGAGATTCGGGCTGCGGCCAAGTTTGTTCATCGGGTCGCCATGGCCAGCGGCGCTTTGAATGCTGCGGGCAAACAGCGGCTTGAGCAAATCGAAAAGCTATACGAATACGCTGCGACCCGAGCACGCAAAAAAAGCACCGAACCGAACATGCAAAGCGTCAGCGTCAAGCGTGCCACCAAAAGCGCCGCCACCAAAGCGCCAAGCGCGCGCAAGACGGCGACAAGCACACGGTCTGGCCCGCGCGCAGGCAGTAAAAGGATCAACAAGAAATGACCGAAATAGCAATCGCACATCACCACGACCCGGTTAAATTGGATGCGTTCATCAAACGCGCTCAGACCATCAAGCCCGTGGTTTGCGCTGTTGCCCATCCGTGTGACGAAACATCACTGGCTGCCGCCGCTGAGGCAGCAAAGCTTGGTCTGCTTACGCCCATTCTGGTTGGACCCAAAGCGAAAATAGCATCGGTGGCCGCGGCTCACGGGATCGATATTGATGGCCTAGAGCTCGTTGATACCGCCCACAGCCATGCCTCGGCAGCCAAAGCCTGCGAGCTCGTTCGCGCTGGCAAAGCGGCGCTGTTGATGAAAGGCAGTCTGCACACTGATGAGCTCATGCACGAGGTCGTCCACGCCACCACAGGCCTCAGAACAGCCAGACGTCTGAGCCACATCTTTGTCATGGACGTACCGACTTACGAAGAGTCGCTATTCATTACCGATGCCGCTATCAACATCGCACCAGACCTTTTGTGTAAGGCTGACATCGTTCAAAATGCCATCGATTTGCATCGAGCGCTTGGGCTAGGCACGCCTCGCGTGGCGATCCTGTCGGCGGTCGAACAAGTAAACCCGAAGATTCCGAGCACCATTGAGGCGGCCGCCCTTTGCAAGATGGCCGAACGCGGCCAAATAACGGGAGGCGTGCTCGACGGCCCGCTGGCCATGGATAACGCCATTAGCCCCAAAGCTGCCGAAATGAAAGGGTTGAATTCGCCGGTGGCCGGTCGCGCACAGATCCTGGTCGTCCCTGATCTGGAGGCCGGCAATATGTTGGCCAAAAATCTGACGTTTTTAACTGGCGCACAAGGCGCGGGCGTTGTGCTTGGTGCGCGCGTGCCGATTATCTTAACGAGCCGCGCCGACACCAAACAAAGCCGCCTGGCCTCTTGCGCGCTGGCCGCGCTTTATGTGGATCACCAAAGCGCTACGCCGGCGGCGATTGCATAAAAAGCGACTCAAGCGCGTTTTTCCAAGGCCTCTACCGCTGGCAAGGTTTTACCTTCGAGGAACTCGAGAAACGCTCCACCACCGGTTGAAATGTAGTCGATGCGGTCTTGCACACCAAATTTAGCAATGGCCGCAAGCGTGTCGCCGCCGCCAGCAATTGAAAACCCGGCAGACTGCGCAATAGCCTGCGTCACGGTTTGCGTGCCGCCAGCAAATGCATCAAACTCAAACACACCTACCGGACCATTCCAGACAATCGTGCCAGCCTGCCCAATGATCTGAGCAAGCTTGGCGGCAGTCTGGGGGCCGATGTCAAGAATCAGGTCGTCAGACTGCACGTCAGTAGCTGCTTTGGTTTGCGCCTGGGCATCATTGGCGAATGTTTTAGCGGTCACCACATCGACAGGAATAGGCACTTCGGCTGAACGCGCACGCATGAGCTCGATGACATCGCGCGCTTGCTGCACCTGATCGGGTTCGGCCAGTGACTGACCGATCGGCAAACCGGCTGCCAGCATGAACGTATTGGCAATGCCACCACCGACAATCAGTTGATCGACCTTCTGGGCTAGCGCCTGCAGAATCGATAACTTGGTCGACACTTTAGATCCACCCACAATCGCAACCATTGGCCGCTTGGGTTGCTGCAACGCTTGACCCAAGGCCTCGAGCTCAGCGGCCAACAAGGGGCCTGCGCAGGCGATCGGCGCGTGCAGTGCCAATCCATGGGTGGTGGCTTCGGCACGGTGTGCCGTACCAAAGGCGTCATTGACATAGACATCGCACAACGCCGCCATGCGCTTGGCTAACTGCGGATCGTCCTTTTTCTCACCGGGGTTGACCCGACAGTTCTCCAGCAACACGACTTCACCGGCGGCCAGGCTTACGCCATCGAGCCAGTCTTTGACCAATCGCACCGGCTGACCGAGAATCGCCTCTAGCGCTTGGGCCACTGGCGCCAAGCTGTCTTGCTCACGCCACTGACCCTCGGTTGGGCGACCGAGGTGCGAGGTGACCATGACACTGGCACCGGCCTTCAAGGCCAACTCGATGCCTGGCACCGATGCGCGAATCCGCGTGTCTTCGGTGATGCGCCCCTGATCATCAAACGGCACGTTTAGATCGGCTCGAATGAACACGCGCTTGCCCCCGAGCGCGCCAGATTCGGCAAGCGCTGTCAACGTCTTGACTTTCATGATTACTTCGCAGTCATCAGGGCAACGGTGGTGTCAAGCATGCGGTTACTAAAACCCCACTCATTGTCATACCAGGAAGATACTTTCACGAGCTTGCCAGAGACCTTGGTCAAAGTCGCATCGAAACTGCTCGAGGCTGGGTTGTGGTTAAAGTCAATCGACACCAGCGGTGCCGTGTTGTAGTCCAAAATACCTTTGAGCTCGCCGTTGGCTGCGTCTTTAAGGATTTGGTTGACTTCCTCAACCGTGGTCTCGCGCTTGGCGATGAAAGACAAGTCCACCAACGAGACGTTGATGGTTGGGACACGAATGGCAAAGCCATCAAGCTTGCCATTGAGCTCAGGCAACACCAGACCAACTGCCGCAGCCGCGCCAGTCTTCGTTGGAATCATGCTCATGGTCGCCGAGCGTGCGCGACGCAAATCTTCGTGATAGACGTCGGTCAACACCTGGTCATTGGTGTAGGCGTGCACCGTGGTCATCAAGCCCGTCTCGACACCGAGTTTGTCATGCAATGGCTTGACTAGCGGGGCCAGGCAGTTGGTGGTGCACGACGCATTGGAGATGACCGTGTGTTCGCTCTTTAAGACATTCTGGTTCACACCAAAGACCACGGTGGCGTCGACATCCTTGCCGCCAGGCGCCGAAATGATGACTTTTTTGGCGCCACCTTTGAGGTGCGCTGACGCTTTTTCTTTGCTGGTAAAAAAGCCTGTGCACTCAAGCACGACATCGACACCGAGTTCGCCCCATGGCAATTCGGCTGGGTTGCGGTTAGCCAACACACGAATCTTGTCGCCATTGACCACCATGTATTGACCTTCAACTGCCACCGCACCGGGAAACTTGCCATGCGCGGTGTCGTATTGGGTCAAGTGGGCGTTGGTCTGTGGGTCACCAAGATCGTTAATAGCAACGATTTCAATGTCATGCTTTTTGCCACCCTCGTAATGTGCACGCAAGATATTGCGCCCGATACGCCCGTAACCGTTGATTGCAACACGAATTGCCATGACACCAATCTCCTATTTATAAAACCTGTTGAACTGCGCTGACGACCGCTTGAGCAGTCAAACCAAAGTGCTTAAACAAATCACCGGCCGGGGCCGATTCGCCGTAGCGATCAATGCCCACAACCGCACCATCGAGGCCCACGTACTTAAACCAGCAGTCACGCACGCCCGCCTCAACAGCCACGCGGGGCAAATGACGCGGTAAAACCTCGGCTCGGTAATGCTCGCTTTGCTGCTCAAACACATCGGTGCTTGGCATCGAGACGAGGCGCACGGCCACGCCGTCAGCGGCCAGCAAGGCTTGCGCCTCGAGCGCGAGTGCCACCTCTGAACCTGTGGCGATAATGATGGCACGTGCCTTTGGATCATCACGCAAAACGTAACCGCCGCGCGCGACATTGGCTAACACCGACGCGTCGCGTTGAACAAACGGCAGATTCTGGCGCGACAACAACAAGGCCGTTGGCCCACCATCTGCAACAGACATGCCGATGCTCGCCGGGCGCGAGACGGCTGCCGTCCAAGCCGCTGCCGTCTCGACCGTGTCGCACGGACGCCAAACCGACAGATTCGGGATGAGTCGCAGACTGGCTGCGTGCTCGACTGACTGGTGGGTCGGGCCATCTTCGCCCAGACCAATTGAATCGTGGGTAAAGACATGCACGACGCGTTGCTTCATCAGCGCTGCCATACGAATGGCATTGCGCGAATAGTCAGAGAACGTCAAAAACGTTCCACCGAAAGGCAGGTAGCCTCCGTGCAACGCCACGCCATTCATAATGGCCGCCATGCCAAACTCGCGCACACCATAATTGATGTGACGGCCAAAGGCTAGCCCTTGCTCATGCGCGCGAACGGGCGTGACAGCTGGCCAGTCCGTGAAATTCGAACCGGTCAAATCGGCCGACCCCCCCAGCATCTCAGGCAAAGCCTGCGCCAACGTACCGATAACCGCTTGCGAGGCCTTGCGAGTGGCCAGTGTCTGCGCGGCTTCATGGGTTTGCGTCATCAGCTGTTGGGCCGTTTGCGCAAAATCGCTCGGCAATTGACCTGCCATGCGTCGCTCAAATGCCTGGGCCAAATCCGGGTGCGCATCGCGATAAGCCGACCACTTGACTTGCCATTGCTCGCAAAGGGCTTGACCGCGAGCGCGGCAATCCCAGGCATCGCTGATGGCTTTGGGCACATCAAACGGCTCATGCGACCAACCGATGGCCTGGCGGGTTGCCTTGATTTCTTCGTCGCCCAAGGGCGCACCGTGGACCTTGTCGGTGCCTGCCATGGTCGGCGCGCCTTGGCCAATGACGGTTTTACAGATCACCAAGGTCGGACGCTGTTGGGTATCACCCAAGGCCTGTGCCTGCGCAATCGCCTCATCGACGGCTTGTATATCGTGGCCATTGACGTCACGCACGACATTCCAGCCGTAGGCCTCAAAGCGCCGGGCGGTATCGTCGGTAAACCAGTTGTGTACCGAACCATCAATTGAAATGCCGTTGTCATCGTAAATCACGATGAGCTTGCCCAAGCGCCACGTGCCCGCGAGCGAGCAGACCTCGTGCGAAATCCCCTCCATCAGGCAACCGTCACCGACAAAGGCGTAGGTGCGATGATCGACAATTTCGTGGCCAGGGCGGTTGAACTCGGCAGCCAAAAGTGCTTCGGCCAGTGCCATCCCGACCGCGTTGGACAGTCCCTGCCCCAAGGGGCCGGTGGTGGTCTCAATTCCCGGGGTAATACCCACCTCGGGATGACCGGGCGTTTTTGAGTGCAACTGCCGAAACTGCTCAATCTCGGCCATTGGCAGGTCATAGCCGCAAAGGTGCAAGACGCTATAGATCAACATCGACCCATGGCCGTTTGACAGAACAAACCGATCCCGATTGGGCCAGGCCGGATCGAGCGGGTGATGACGCAGGTGTCTGGTAAAGAGTGCTGTTGCAATTTCAGCCATCCCCATTGGGGCACCGGGATGACCGGATTTGGCTTTTTGAACAGCATCCATTGACAGGGCCCGGATGGCATTGGCCATTTGGGTGGGCGAGACGTCGGTTTCAGACATGGCAGGCGGCAACGATTCAAGTTGACAAGTCGTTGAATACGACTTGGAAATGGGACACAAGTGAAGCCTTCAAGTTTAACACCTCGCACGCCTGACCCATGGCCACTAACCATGGCTCGGTTATCATCTGCCCAAATGAACACACCGCGCTTTTTCTGCCCATCGCCACTGCCACAGGCAGGTGAAATCGTCTTACCCGACGAAGTCAATCACCACATCCGGGTGCGCCGTCTGAAGGCCGGTGACTCACTGATCCTGTTTGACGGCTCCGGCGCGCAATGGCAGGCCACTCTTGCCTTTGGCGTCGGTGGGCGCGCACGAGCCCAAGTGACTCACCAATGCTCGGTCGATCGAGAACTCAAAGGCCGTATCAGCCTCATTCAAGGCATTGCCAGTCAGGACCGCATGGACTGGGTTGTCGAGAAGGCCGTCGAGCTCGGCGTTGTGCGCCTGATTCCGGTGGCCAGCGCCCGAAGTGTGGTCAAACTGTCTCAAGAGCGTGCTGCCAAACGCACAGCGCACTGGCAGCGCTTGGCCTGCTCGGCTGCTGAACAGTGTGGGCGCAATCGCTTGATGACCGTTCAAGCACCGACTGACTTAAATCAGGCGATCGACATGTGCAGCGCTGAGCCGATGTTGCTTTGCCATCTGTCTGAACCGATACACGCCCTTGACACACCCGAGCTGTTAGAACAACTGGCCCATGCGGGCGCTGTCACCGTCATCGTCGGCCCCGAGGGCGGCTGGAGCCCAGACGAAGCCGCAAAATGGCTTGGCGCCGGTGCGCGGCCCATCTCACTCGGTGCCCGAACGTTGCGAACCGAAACAGCCGGTCTTGTGGCGATCGCTCAACTGAGTGCGCTCTTGCGCTGGTGATCGAGCAGCAAACACAGCACCGGCAGCAGGGTTGTGTTTGGAAAACCCCTGCCAATTTGATAAGTTCTCAGGGGTATCAAACCACCGGAGACTGCCCAATGACCAGCAAACACATCATGGACACCATCTACCAAGTGACAGCTGGCAAGGCCATGCAGGACACTTATGATCAGTGGGCCGAGCAGTACGACGCTGACCTGCAGCAACGGGATTACCGAACACCACAACGGGTGGCCCAAGCTCTAGCTCGACACTTACCCGATCGACATGCACCCATCTTGGACTTCGCCTGTGGCACGGGCCTATCGGGCCATGCTTTAAGAGATGCGGGGTTTACCTGCATCGATGGGGTTGACCTGTCGGAGAAAATGCTTCGCCAAGCCATGAAAAAAGGCATCTACCGCACCCTGACCCCGTGCTCGGTTGAGCAACCGTTTGCCGCCGTCACCACCGCGCACCGCGCAATTGTCGCTAGCGGCGCCATTGGTGCGGGCGCTGCACCCATGGCATGCTTGGCTTTGGCCATTGAACACCTCAGCAAAGACGGCCTGTTATGTGTATCGCTTAATGATCACACTCTCGAAGATCCGGCCTTTGAGGCGGTCATCACCGAGGCCCAAGGCCAGGGGGTCATCGAAATCCTCGAGCAAGAACATGGCCCACACCTGCCGGCGCTCAACCTAGGGGCCAAGGTCTACGTTTTACGCAAGCTGATCTAAGCGTCAGTTGCATTAAACTGCCCAAATCGATCCAACTGATTAGGCTCTCTTATGCGTGCTCTAGCCCCGCTTGTCTTGCGCTCACCTGTGTTGCTAGCTGCTTTGTTACTTGGTTGCGCCACTGAGCCCGCCCAACCGCAAGCGCGTTGGTCCGAGCCTGTCAGATGGGATGCGCTGAGCACCACAGCCTTGGGCATTACCGGCAATATTGCCTTGTCAGATGAGGCGTTAACGTTTGCCAATGGTGCGCAACTCAAACTCCAATTGGTTCAGTACGACGCCGCCAATGAGGTGAGCCTCTACAAGGTCTTGAACCAAACGAGTCCAAAACTCTTAAACGACAACCTTTTTTGTGGTGAGCAACCCGTGGACTACATGACGGCGGCCACAAGCGAGGCGCCCGGTGGACAGAGCGACTTACAAATCACAGCGTATTACTACCCCGAGTCTTTGCGCCTGTCTGATTTGCCACTGAAAGACAAAGACGACCTCACCCGCTCGATGTGCGCAATCTACACCTACGTGAGCGCTTCAGGATAAGCCATGATGGTGCGCATCTGGCTTAGCTTTCTGGTTGGCCTGACGCTCGTGAGCGCAACGCCGAGCGCTAAAGCCCAATTCGAAGCGCTAATGGCGTATGAGCAAGCCCTGATTGCGCTGTTTGAACGCTCTCGTGACTCGGTGGTTTTTATCAACACCACCCGCACGGTGCGTGACGCCTGGACACGCAACATCATGACTGTGCCTCGCGGCTCTGGCTCCGGGTTTCTGTGGGACGATCGCGGCCACGTCGTGACAAACTTTCACGTCATTGAAGGGGCTTCGCGCGCGACCCTGACGCTGGCCGATGGGCGCCAATATCCAGCTCGACTTGTGGGCGCGAGTGCGGCCCACGACCTAGCGGTATTAAAGATCGACACCGACTTTAAGCGCCCTACCCCTGTGCCATTGGGCACCAGCAGTGATTTAAAGGTCGGGCAACACGTGTTTGCCATTGGCAACCCGTTTGGCCTTGACTGGACCTTGACCACCGGGGTTATCTCGGCTTTGAACCGGTCTCTGCCCAACGAAAACCGCACACGTATCATTGAAGACCTGATTCAAACCGATGCGGCGATTAATCCGGGCAACTCCGGCGGCCCGCTTCTGGACTCACGCGGACGTTTAATTGGCATCAACACCGCGATCTATAGCCCGTCTGGCGCCTCAGCTGGCATTGGGTTTGCCGTGCCTGTTGATACCGTCAAGCGCGTGGTGCCGCAGTTAATCCAGACCGGCAAGTACAACCCGCCGGTTTTAGGCATTGAGATTGATGACCCATTGAACCGCAGACTCGTGCAGGCATTTGGCATCGAGGGTGTATTCATTCTTAACGTGCAGCCTGGGTCGGGTGCCCAACGCGCAGGCCTGCGCGCCGCGAGCCGCGACGCGCGCGGCGCCTTCGTGGCCGGTGACATCATCGTGGCCGTCAATGATCAAACGATACCTGATGTAGCCAAGCTTCTATCGACGCTAGACGCCTTTTCAGCCGGACAAACGGTGACGCTTACGATTCGTCGTGAACAACGCAACCTGCGTGTCCCAGTCGTGCTGCAGTCCGCGAGTTAGTCGCACGCAATGCGCCCGAGCACCCCTGAACCAGTGACGTTTGACGCCCCCGATGGCTACCGGCTGGCTGGCCATTGTTGGCAACATCATGAGCCAACCGCACCGGTTGTCGTCATTAACGCCGCGACATCGGCGCACAGCCGATACTACGCCCGCTTTGCAGACTACCTAAACCAATCTGGCTTTCATGTCGTGACCTTTGACTATCGAGGCATCGGCTTGTCACGCCACGAACCCCTGCAATCACTGCAAGCGGGCTGGCTCGATTGGGGCGAGCTCGACGTAGAGGCCGCCTTGCAATATAGCCAGAAGCGCTTCGCTGGCAGCCAGCTGCATTGCGTCGGTCACAGCATTGGTGGTGTGCTCGTTGGCATGGCACCAACGGCACAGTCTTTGTCTCGCATTGTGCTCGCAGGTGCCCAGCATGCTTATTGGCCTGATTACCTGGCCACCAAACGAACCATGATGCGACTGCGTTGGCATGTCGTGATGCCAGCACTGACCGCTCTGTTTGGCTACTTCCCGGGCAAACGACTCGGGTGGCTCGAGGACACGCCAGCCGGCGTTGTTCGCGACTGGCACGCCGCCACAGCCGACTTCATTGACACCTTCGCCAATGGGCGTGGGTCGCGCACGTTAAGCACACCGGCTCTGGCGGCCTTACGTGCGCGGTTCGAAGCAGTCCAAGCACCGATACTGGTTTTAACCAGCAGCGATGACCCGTTTGCGACACCCCAGGCGACCGAACGCATGCTGCGCCTCTTTAGTGCAGCGCAGATCGATCAGGTCACCCTTGAACCCTTAACGCTCGGTCTGACCGACATCGGTCACTTCGGCTACTTTCACAGCCGCCTGCATGCGGGCTTGTGGCCTCAGATTTCCGATTGGCTGCATCGCCAAGCATGACACCTAGCGGCCTATTGCGTGTTGGCCAGCAGCTGTTGAATCATCATATTGCCCATCATCACAAACTCATCGGCCGGAATCGATTCACCGTTCAGTTCAAGCTGGCCGTTGACAAATTGCAGGCGGGCTTGAGCTTGATCGCCATCGACTGTGACCACCCCCATCGCAGCACCGGCTTCAACAAATGGTGTGATCAAGGCGCTTTGTCCGTCTAGCTCTAGCGCCAAGTCGATCGTAGCCAAACGACTCAGATCAAAGCTTGCCAGGGGTGCGCCGTCCAAGGGCGCGATCACCAACTCGGCCTGCCCATCGAGACGGGCATCATCTAAGCTGACCTTCCAAGTGGGCACTTGCAACTCAAAACCATGGTCGATCGCGCGGCGCAGCGCCTGCATGGTCTGGGCGTGTTCGGCCAGGCTCATGGCTTGGCCCCCCCTTTGAATGAGGGCGACGACTTGGGCGACGTCCTCGGCTAGCAACCCATTTAAGTGCATCTCAATCTCGAAATCCTGGATATCAACCCAGTCACTTTTGAACGCTTTAGCCGACTTTTGCAAGGTGTAGGCTGAGCGACCATCGGTCACGGCATTGTCAATCATCAACGCAAACCCCTGCACCTGTGGGATGCCTGCGGTCATGGGGCCACTGGCGCTCAGCGCATCAAGGGACACCTCAAAGCGACCCGCACTGGTTTGCACGTCGTCAAGCTTGGCACGCAGCCCAAAGCGTTGGAGATCGATTGTGTCCGGCTGATCACTAAAAAGCATGGCAGATGCCGTCAGTTTGGCAACCTCAAAGGTCAAGCCATGGGCGATGGCATCTTGTACGATCTCTGCCAGGCGATCAGCTTGTGCCGCATTTAGCTGATCGGGGTCACCGCCGCTTGCCCAGAGCAATTCGGCGAGCTCGTTCAAACTCTCAGCAGCCACGCCCCCAACTTTGACCTGCAGATCGACGCCCGAGATGCTTTGACCAGCCTGCTCAAAGCGCTCGAGCTGCTTAACAAGCTCAAGTACCGCACGCTCATCGACAATCTCATTGCGCACGGACAATGCCAGCCCCTCAATCTGTGGCACAAAGAAGGTCCAAGCCTGCGGCACGCTCAAAGCACCCAGACTCAGGTTGAAATGACCGGCTCCGAAGGCAGACTCACTGGTCTGCAAATCCAATTGGAAATCTTTGACCTCGAGGGTTTCTGGGACATCACTGCCCATTAATTGCAAATCCCCGCGCAAAACGGGCATCCCGATGGATAACCCTTTGGACAGGATGCTCGTCAAAACAGGGGCCAGTGCTTCTTGCTGGGCCGCCGTCAGCTCGCCGGTCGGACTTGGGCCACCACGGTCAATGGCAGCAAGCGCTCGTAAGTCATCACGCGCCAGTCCGTTAATGGCCAAATCCCACTGAAAGTTATCAACCCCTGATTGAAAAGCGCGAATGGCTGCTATCGACTTCTTGCTCTGAAAATCAAGCACATCATCAACAAAAGCAAATTCCAAGAGCCACTGGTAGTCTCGAAGCGATTGAGTCTGGCCAAACTCGTCAGTCCCCTGTGCTTGAGCGAGATGGAATTCAACGACAGCCGCATTGCGACTGAGGTCGGTCGAATGAGCCCTGTAACCGAGACCGGTCATCTGCAAAGAACTGCCGTCCTCACGGTCAGTGATCTGCACGTCATCGATGGCCAGATTCAGGTCGAACTCGTTTTTGCGGCTCGTGACTTCACCGACTAGCGGGGCAAACGACAAGTCGACCGTATCGATTTGGGCGTTGTTGACACCGGGGAAATCAATCGAGCTGGTGGTTTGTCCAGACCAGAACATGTGACCGTCGCCCGTTAAGCTTGGCGCCGTTGTGTAGACCGGGGTTAGCGCCTGCGCAAGCTCACCGGCTGGCGTAGCTGACCACAGAAAATGAGCGATATGCGAGAAGCCCAGCGCATGGTGAATGGTGTAGTCAATGTCGACTTTGGCAGGTTGGCTGTCTTCGAGCTCGATACCTTGGTAGACCATGGTCACTGAACCTGTGGACGCAAAAATCCCATGGTTTGTTTGCAGGCTTTCCCACTGGATCGCGTCGTTGGACTGCGCCTGAGCATTGGCCATCATCTCATTGAGCATCTGCTCGGCACGATGTCCAACGTAATAGCTACCACCGACGTAAGCGAGCGCCACAACCACGACCGCGATGCCTAATTTCTTGACCACTGAAGACTCCCATGTTTTTAAATGACCGGCATCAACGCCTTAGCCCTTAAAGCTGCCGATGAAAAGTAGCACCAAGCCCAGATGGCCGATACTCGGGCGAGACGGGTAGGCGCCTTTGGCGCCGTTAACTGATGACTCATTGCCCGTTAATACTTTGACGATAAACCAAAAAAGTAACCCAAGTTAAGGGATAATACTAAGTTGGTCTATCAAATTGCCTCTAGCGGATACTGAATGCTCAAGTTTGTCTGGGAAACTGCAAGACGACCGATGGCGCTTGCGCTGGCGTTCACAGCGTCCATGGCGCTTGCCTGGGCAAGCCTGGGGCACGCCAATGGACTGGCTCTTCAAGCCCAAGCCTTTGAAAACGCCGTGCAGTTCCCAACTCGCGAGTCGTTTGCCGAAGTCATTTCCTTAAATGAATCGCGCTTGGCTGTCCAAGCCAGCGGTGTCGTTGAGCAATGGCACGCCGATGTCGGCACACGCGTGCAGGCCGATGAACTACTTTTGACCTTAGACGATCGTGACGCCCAACTCGCACTGGCTCAAGCACGAGCCGCGCGTGCAGCGGCCCAAGCACAGGCTGATCTGGCACAAACGCAGCTCAAACGCGCTCAAGAATTGACCAAAACCGGCTTTGTGTCGCAAGAGGCGCTGTCAATGCGCCAAACCGAACTGGCCATGGCGCGCGCTGAGCTTACAAGCGCGCAGGCCAGTGAAGACCTTGCCAGCCGCGCGCTCGAGAAAATGCAACTTCGTGCCCCTTACAGCGGCGTGGTGCTCGAGCGGCTGGCCCAAATCGGCGAAAAACTCCCCACCGGCACGGTCGCCTTTGTCATGACTGATCCGGACTCCGTTGAGGTGCAAGCGCAGTTATCGGCCGAACAAATCACAAGTCTTGAGCGCGCGCGCTCGATCGAACTGCTCCTCGAAGGCCAATCATTTGCCTTGACCCTTTTACGCGTCTCACCCGTGGCTAGTCTGCCGGCCAGAAATCAAACCGTGCGCTTGGGCTTTGAGGGTCAGTCACGCCCGCCTGCGGGCAGCACCGGTCAATTGCGCTGGCAAGTTGGCGCACCCGTTTTAAGCGCGCAAACACTGGTTCGTCGCCAGGGCGCGCTGGGCATTTTTGTGCTTGAGCCCAGCGGCACCGCTTGGCTGGCGCGGTTTGTGCCCATCGCCGCGGCGCAAGAAGGACGGCGGGTTGCCGCACCGCCACTTGCACCAGACACGTTGGTGGTGACACACGGGCAACAACGACTCCAGGACGGTCAGTTAATCGAGTCATCTGATTTTGAAATCGGCCCGTCCTGAGTGCGTAGAGAACCATGCTGACAAACCGCCCTTTGGCTAATATCGCTTTTGTGGTTGTGATCTTGCTGGGCTTGATCAGTTACTTCAGCATGCCGCGTGAGCAGGACCCCGAGATCAATTTCAATTGGGTGGCCATCAATGCCGCACTGCCAGGCGCTAGCCCGGAAGACATCGAGCGCCTAGTGACCAACCCGATCGAAGATGCCATCAGCGGGGTGCCAGACGTTCGTTTCGTGCTGTCGAACTCGCGCGAGGGTGTTGCGAGTCTGCTGGTGCGGTTTCAGGAGCTGCCCGAGGCAACCTTTGACAAGCGCATGAATGATCTGCGCCGCGAAATCCAGAACAAAGCCAATAACGAGTTACCCGCGCAGGCCAAAGACCCGCGCATTCTTGAGATCACCACATCAAACGGCTTTCCGACAGCGTCGATTTTGCTGCTGGGTCAGGCCGACGATGAGGTGTTGCGCCGCAACGCCCGACGCATCAAGACTGACCTGGAGCGTCTGCGCGGTGTGGACCAGGTGTTTACCTCGGGGCTGCGCGAAGCCGAGGTGCTTGTCAGCCCAATCGCCACGGAGCTTGCCGCGCGCGGGCTGACCATGCTCGATGTGGCCCAAGCCCTATCTTCGGCCTGGCAAGATACCGCAGCCGGCAGCCTAGAGACCGCTGATGGCACCTGGTCGGTGAGCTTGCGCGGCATTGAGATTGATCCGCAGGCACTTGCGCAGCTGCGCATTGCCAACCCGACGATCCCTGGCCAATCGGTGCGACTAGCCGATGTCGCCCGAGTCGAGCGGGCTCGTGCGCCGCCGGCACAACTGTCGTCCTCAGACGGGCAGAACGCCGTGGTGCTTTCGATTACCAAGAAGTCTCAAGTCAACACGCTTGACTTGGTCGAGCGTCTGTCGGATTTCATCGACCAACAAAACGAGCAACTGCGCCCTGTTGGGCTGAGCATGGTGTTGTCTGATGATCAAACGGTCCCCACCCGAGAAGCCTTAAATGTCATGCAGCGCAACGCCTTATTGGGCATGCTTTTGGTGCTGGCCGTTTGCTGGGTGTTTCTCGGGGCACGAATTAGCTTGATCGTTGCGCTTGGCATCCCTTTTTCCTTGATGGGTTCGTTTGCCGTTCTCAATGCGCTGGGCTTTACGCTAAATGTCTCGGTGTTGCTTGGCGTTGTGATTGCGCTGGGGATGATTGTCGACGATGCCGTCGTGGTGGTGGAGTCTATCTACTACCGGCTCTCACGCGGCATGAAAGCGCTTGATGCCACGCGGCAAGCCATCACCGAGGTCTGGCGTCCGGTACTGGCCTCGGTGGTGACCACCATGGCAGCGTTTTTGCCGCTCATGCTCTTGCCAGGCATCGTGGGCAAATTCATGTTTGTGATTCCATTTGTTGTCACGCTCGCGCTACTGATCTCGTTGGTCGAAGCCTTTTGGATTGCACCGGTACACGTGTCCTCGTTTGCGTCGCGCAGTCACACCGCTGGGCGCGTGACCCGCGATTGGCGCAGCCGCTTTAACCGCTGGATTCGTCTGCGTTATGGCCAAGCACTGGCCAAGGTGCTCAGGCGCCCGATCATCTCGGTGCTCACCGCGCTGGCCTCTTTGGCGCTGGCCATCGGCTTGGTTGTCACCGAGGTCGTTCGCGTTCAGTTCTTTGCGTTTGATCCGATTCGGCTCTTTTATGTCAACGTGGACATGCCCGCTGACGCCACACTGCAAGAGACGCTCGCTGAGACCGAAGCCGTCGAACAAGTCGTGCGCCGACATTTGAACGGCGTCGGCGTGGGCCTTGAAGCCCGTGCAGTCACCTCGACTGCCGGCATCAAATTTACCGATACAGATCAGGTTTTTGGGGATCAATACGGCCAAATTACCGTTTCGTTGCAACCGCGCTCGCAAGCCTCGCGTGATGTCGCCGAGATTGTGCAAACCTTGCGCCCGTTAATTGAGCCCTTGCCTGGGCGTGGCCAAAAGAGCTTCACCATGATCTCTGGCGGCCCGCCGGCGGGCTTGCCCATCAACGTCAAAGTGCGCGGTGACCGCTATGAAGACATTGAACGAGCCGCCGCCGCAGTCAAGTCGATCGTTGAGTCCATTGACGGTGCCACCGACGTGCAAGATGACGATCAATCCGGACGGCCTCAGTTAGAACTCAAGGCCGACACGCAAGCCCTGGAGCAAATGGGGTTAACGCCGGCTCAACTATCAAGACTGATCCGTTTTAGCGTTGATGGCGAAGTATTAGCCTTCACCCGCATTGAAGGCGACCGAATTGAGTTGCGCCTGCGCGATGCGCACGCGAGCTCCGGTGGACGGTTGACACAAGACGGTGTGCAGGACTTTTTAGATCAACTGGTAGCACTACCTGGCGGTGGCCTTGCCCGTTTGGGCGATATGGTCACTTTTGAAGAAACCCCGGGGCGCGGTGTGATTCGTCATTACAACCTGCGACGCACGATATCGGTTCAGGCTAACCTTGATCGCGACATCACGGATACTCGGCGTGCGAACCAGATCATCGCACAAGCTTGGGAGGAGATTCGCGTCAACCATCCGGGTATTGATTTGGATTTCTCCGGTGAGCTCGAGGACATTGAAGAAAGCTTGGAAGCCATGCAGGCCTTGTTTCTATTCGGTGTGGGTCTGATCTATCTGATCCTCGCAGCTCAGTTCAAAAGCTACTGGCAACCCATCATGGTTTTAGTAGCCGTACCGATGGCGTTTACTGGTGTGGCCTATGGCTTGGCTATTTCACAAAACCCCTTATCGCTCTACACCCTGTATGGGGTCATCGCACTGTCCGGTATCGCGGTAAATGCCTCGATTGTGTTAATTGATGCTGCCAACGCTCGGCTCGACGCCGGCATCAAGGTCACGCAGGCCGTGGTCAGCGCGGCGCGCAGGCGCGTGGTCCCCATCTTGATTACCGCAAGCACCACGATTGCCGGGCTTTTCTCGCTGGCCATCGGGCTGGGTGGAAAAAGCCTGCTATGGGGGCCGGTGGCTGCCAGCATTGTGTGGGGCTTGGCGTTTTCAACGATCTTGACTTTGTTTGTCGTGCCGCTGCTCTACCTGACCTTTATGCGCCCGCGCGCTAGCGCACGATCTGAGGTATCTCGCTAGAATAGTTTGAACACAGCACCATCAAAGAAAACCCAAAGGGTCAGAGGCAACATGGATAAAACACTCGGCGTATTGGACGCCCTAGAGAACCGGCGCAGCGTGCGCGGCTTTAAACCAGATCCGATTGATACGGCAACGATTCGCGCCATCTTGACTATTGCTAGTCGCAGCCCATCGTTTACCAACACCCAACCCTGGGAGGTCGCAGTTGTCACGGGTGCGACACGCGATCTTTTAAGCCAGAAGCTCTCAGAGCTGGCTTTGGCCAATACGCCTGCGCAGGCCGATATGCCCCCGCCGACGACCTGGCCGCAAGCAGCCGCAGAACGCTCCAAGGTGCACAACATTAACCGATTCAAGCACTTGGGCATCGGCCGAGAAGACACTGAAAAGCGCAACCAAATGCGGATGCAGAACTACCAGTTCTACGGCGCACCATGCGCCCTATTCATTTTTATGGATGAGGGGTTTGGTCCCTGGTCCACCATGGACGTGGGCGGTTTTACTCACTCCATTTCGCTGGCAGCCCAAGCTTTTGGTTTGGCCACTTGCATGCAGGCCTCCCTTGCTTATTACCCCGATACGGTCAGACAGTGTCTGGCTATCGCGCCGACCAAGAAACTCTTGGTCGGCATGTCTGTCGGCCTACCGGACTGGCAGGCACCTTTAAATGCCTACCAAAGCGCGCGCATGACCTTAGATGAGTTTGTGCAGTGGTTTGATTAACCACGGCGCCCAGCGACTTCAAAACGCGAGGCTTTAAGGTCCAAAACCTTGGGACGATGGGTCGCATTGATCAACTACCATGTAGCCTTCCTTAGGGATATACCTGATCCGTCCTCGACCCATAGCTGTTAGCCTTGCGATTCCTAATAATTACCTTGTTTTTTGCTTCGAAAGGAGGCATTTCGTATGAAATTTACTCGCCTATTAACTCAAGGCTCCGTCGCCGCAGTCGCTGCACTGGCTATGTCGACGGCGGCCCTCGCGCAAGACCGCTCAGATTGGCCACGTGGCCTGACGCTTGGTACAGCCTCGGTCGGCGGCGTCTACTTCGTGTATGGCGGAGTCGCTGCCAACATCATGAGCGAGAAGGCCGGCATCAACGTGTCGACCCAGCAAACACAGGGTCCAAACCAGAACATGATCTTAGTCGATGGTGGCAATCTGGAACTGGGCATGGTGACCATGGGCGTAGCCCTCAATGGCTGGAACGGCACCGGTTGGGCCAACGGTAAGCAGCACCAAAACGTGCGCGCACTCTTTCCGATGTACGACACACCGTTTGCCTGTGTGGCAACCGAGCGCTCTGGCATCAAAACGTTCACCGATCTAAACGGCAAGAATGTCGGTGTAGGCCCGCGTGCCGGCACACCTGGCACCTACTTCCCGATGATTTTTGATGCGCTTGGCGTCAAGGCGACCATCCGCAACGGTGGCGCCTCAGACATGGCGAGCCAACTTGGTGACGGGCTAATCGACGCCTTCTGCTTTGCGGCAGGCCAGCCCATCCCCTCGTTCTCCGAAATCGAGGCACAACGCCCAGTGACATTCTTCGCGTTTTCGGATGACGAAATTGCCAAGATCCGCGAAGCGATTCCTGAGGTCGCCGTCACCGTGATTCCGGCAGGCACCTATCGCACGCAAACCGCTGACATGAACACCATTGGCTTGTTTAACTTCGCCATTGCCCAAAAGGACTTGCCAGACAGCTTGGCTTACGAGCTGACCAAGGCCATCATGGAAAACAACGAAGCCATGGTTCAGGGTCATGCGGCTGCACGCGAGTCATTGCCTGAAAATGCCATCAAGAACAACTTCCTGACCTTTCACCCTGGTGCTGTGAAGTACTTCCAAGAAAAAGGTGTGGCGCTCGATCCAGGCGCAATGTAACTCGCTGAGTTACTGACATCCCCCCTTCCCTGCGGCCACGGCCGCAGGGTTTGTTTTACCCTCAACTGATTCATAGGACGCCGACCATGTCGAATGTCGACTCCGTCTCTCACCCAAATCTAAACGCCAAAGCTGCCCAAGCCGCCGAAGATGCAGAAGTTGGTGGCGAGCAACGCCAGCTCAGGCCGTTTGAAAAATATCTGTTCTTTTGGGGATGCGTGGCATTCACACTGTTTCACATCATCGTCCTAAACATGTATCCAATGGATCCATGGCTCTACCGCAGCGCGCACGTCTCATTTGGCTGTGCGCTAGGCTTCATGATGTACAAAATCGGCCACCGGGCTGAAAAAGGCGTACCGATTCTCGATTGGATCGCCATCATTGCGAGCATTGTCTGTTTTATCTACATCTTCTTTAACCTGGACTTTTTGCTGTTCAGAGCCGGCGCCGCTCCCACCACGGGTGATGTGATTATTGGTGCCATTGGCACATTCCTGATCCTGGAGATCACTCGACGCAGCGCGGGCTGGGCCTTACCGATCATTGCAATCATTTTCCTGGGGTACTGCGTGGTTGGCCCGTGGATGCCGGGTGTGCTGTATCACCGAGGTATTTCGCTCGATTTGCTGTTCTCGTTTGTCTACTCCATGGAAGGGGTGTTTGGTCCGACCACGGCGGTATCTTCGACCTATATTATTTTGTTCATCACCTTTGCAGCCTTCTTGCAAGTATCAAAGGTTGGTGACTTTTTTATCAACTTTGCCTTTTCGATTGCTGGTAAAGCGCGTGGCGGCCCAGCGAAGGTCGCCGTGCTATCAAGCGCGCTCATGGGCACGATCAATGGCACTTCCGCGGGTAACGTCGCCTCAACGGGCACCTTCACCATTCCTTTGATGAAGAAAGTGGGCTACCCGCCGCGCAGCGCAGGCGCCATCGAGGCGGCCGCCTCGACTGGCGGTCAACTGATGCCGCCGGTCATGGGTGCCGGCATCTTCATCATGGCCGAAATTACCGGCATTCCCTACTTGCAACTGATGATTGCTGCGGCCCTGCCCGCCGCCCTGTACTTCCT
>SKIZ01000104.1 GCA_007116135.1 Burkholderiaceae bacterium | reverse complement strand
GTCAAACAAGCGAGTGAAATGGTGATCGGACGTTTTAAGTTTGGTGATCAGGTCACGAAATTCAGGAAACATAGACACTCCATCAGACAGTCAATTTGGTTGGCGCATTGCACGCTGGTCAATATTAACTGGTGGTGCAACAGCTTGACAGGCTGTGCGGTCGAAAAAGGTTTTTCGACTTGACATGTATCAAGCGCCATTGCCACAAAAATCATCACCCTCGCACGCTCTAGCAGGTCGGTAAATGATCGGGTACAAAGTGACTAAGTGCTATGATCAGGGGTTATTTCATTGACAATTCTTAGCTAAAACACACCATGGTTGCAATCACGTTGCCAGACGGCTCCCAAAAAGAGTTTCCGGGTCCCGTTACCGTCGCGCAGGTCGCCGGCGCCATTGGCTCGGGCTTGGCCAAAGCAGCACTCGCTGGGCGCATCACCGCTCGCGGCGCTACCCGGCTTGTCGACACCAGCCACACCATTGATGCCGATGCCGAGCTCGCGATCGTGACAGCCAAAGACCCCGAGGGTCTTGACATGCTGCGCCACTCAACAGCGCATTTACTTGCCTACGCGGTCAAAGAGCTATTTCCCGAAGCCCAAGTCACCATTGGCCCGGTGATCGATAATGGCTTTTATTATGACTTTTCTTTTCATCGTCCCTTCACGCCCGAGGATTTAGAGGCGATTGAAGAGAAAATGGCGCAATTGGCAGCCAAGGACGAAACCGTCACTCGTGAGGAGTGGCGACGCGATGACGCCGTTGAGTTATTTCGCGAAATGGGCGAGGTCTATAAGGCCGAAATTATCGCCTCCATCCCCACCAATGAAGCCATTAGCCTTTATCGCGAAGGCAATTTTGTTGATCTTTGCCGCGGCCCGCACGTGCCAAGCACCGGCAAGCTCAAAGTCTTCAAGCTCATGAAAGTCGCTGGCGCTTATTGGCGAGGTGACAGTAACAATGAGATGTTGCAGCGAATCTACGGCACCGCTTGGGCCACCAAGCAAGAACAAGATGCCTACCTGCACATGCTGGCTGAAGCCGAAAAGCGCGACCATCGCCGTCTGGGCCGTGAACTTGATTTGTTTCACTTTCAAGACGAGGGTCCGGGCTTGGTTTTTTGGCACCCCAAAGGCTGGGTGATCTGGCAGCAAGTCGAGCAGTACATGCGTGCGGTCTACCGTGATAACGGCTATCAGGAAGTCAAAGCGCCGCAAATCCTCGATCTGTCGTTATGGAAAAAGACAGGCCACTGGGATAACTACCGGGAAAACATGTTCACGACCGAGTCAGAGAATCGGGTCTATGGACTCAAGCCCATGAATTGCCCGGGTCATGTGCAGATTTTCAATGCCAACTTGCATTCATATCGTGAGCTGCCGTTGCGCTACGGCGAGTTTGGCCAGTGTCATCGTAACGAACCCTCGGGCTCTTTGCATGGAATGATGCGCGTGCGTGGATTTACGCAAGATGATGGCCACATCTTTTGTACGACCGCGCAGCTTCAGGATGAATGCGCAGCCTTCACGTCGCTACTGCAAAAGGTTTACCGCGACTTTGGCTTCACGCAAGTGCTCTACAAGGTCGCTACGCGCCCCGAAAAGCGCATCGGCAGTGATGACAGTTGGGACAAAGCCGAGGCTGCGCTCATGGAGAGTCTCAAGCGCACCGGCTGTGAGTTTGAGGTTTCACCAGGTGAGGGCGCCTTCTACGGCCCGAAGATCGAGTACACGCTAAAGGACGCCATTGGTCGGCATTGGCAATGCGGCACGATCCAGGTGGATTTTTCCATGCCACAGCGTCTTGGTGCTGAATATGTCGATGAGCATGACCAGCGCATCACCCCGGTGATGTTGCACCGGGCCATTCTCGGGTCGCTCGAGCGGTTTATTGGCATGTTGATTGAAAATTACGCTGGCGCAATGCCTCCGTGGCTTGCACCGGTGCAAGCCGTGGTGTGTTGCATTTCCGAATCCTCGGCTGATTATGCAGCGCAAATCACACAAACCTTGAAAAAACAAGGATTTAGGGTTGAATCCGATTTGCGAGGTGAGAAAATCAACTATAAAATTCGTGAACACAGCCTGCAAAAGGTTCCGTATATTCTTGTGGTCGGTGAGAAGGAGCGCGAAGCGCGGGAATTGGCTGTTCGAGCGCGCGGTGGCGTTAATCTTGGGGTTATGCCAGTGCAAGCTTTCGTTGATTTATTGCAGCAAGACGTACAACAGTATCGCCAAGTGGCCGTACCCGAATAATTTTTCAAGGAGTTCTAGACATCGCAACTGATAAGTCCCATCGCATCAATGGTGAAATCCGCGTACCAGAGGTGCGGCTAATAGGTTTGGACGGTGAGCAGTTAGGCATCGTCAATACAGCTGAGGCCCAACGCATGGCCGAGCAAGAAAGCGTGGATTTGGTAGAGATTGCGCCCACAGCGTCGCCGCCCGTTTGTCGGCTGATGGATTACGGCAAATTCAAATACCAGGAACAAAAGCGTCAAGCTGAGGCGCGCGCCAAACAAAAAATCATCCAGGTCAAGGAAGTCAAGTTTCGTCCCGGCACCGATGAGGGTGATTATCAAGTCAAGTTGCGCAACCTTAAACGCTTTCTCGATGAGGGTGACAAGGCCAAAGTGACCTTGCGCTTTCGAGGTCGTGAAATGGCCCACCAAGAACTCGGCATGCGCGTACTTGAGCGCGTTCGGGACGATTTGCTAGAGATGGCGGTCGTAGAAGCAATGCCCAAGCTTGAGGGGCGTCAAATGGTGATGGTCCTTGCGCCGAAAAAGAAAGCTGAAAAGCCCTCAGCCAAGGCAGACGCTGACGTGTCATGATGCACGTTTTATTCATCATCGACCCACTAGAGCACCTGAAAGCCTACAAGGACTCGTCAGTGGCGATGATGCGTGCACTTGTTAACCGAGGCCATCGATTAAGTGTTGCGCTGCAATCGGACCTGTTCATCGAGCAAGGGCTAGTCAAAGCCAGTGCCAAGGGAATTGAGCTCGATTTGCAGGCGGACCTTAAAGGCAATCAGTGGTGGCGCTATGTGAGCGATTCGGCAGACGCGTCTTTGCATGAGTTTGATGCCGTGTTGATGCGCAAGGATCCGCCATTTGACATGGAGTATGTCTACAGTGCGCATCTGCTGGAATACGCCCACCGACAGGGTGCTCGGGTTTTTAATCGTGGTCATGCGATTCTTAACCACCCAGAGAAGCTGGCCATTACTGAGTTTGCGCAATTCACAGCACCCACGCTCGTGAGTCGTCGGATTGAACAGATCAAGAAGTTCCATGAGCACCACGGTGACATCATTGTCAAACCGCTCGATGGCATGGGCGGCACAGGCATCTTTCGTATTCAAGCTGGCGATGCAAACCGCAGCGCCATTTTGGAGACGCTCACGCAAGATGGCACGCAGACCATCATGGCGCAACGCTACATCCCCGAGATTGTTGAGGGCGATAAACGCATCTTGATTATTGCCGGAGAACCGGTGCCCTTCGCACTAGCCCGAATCCCTCTGGCCGGAGAGACACGCGGCAACCTCGCCGCCGGTGGGCGTGGTGTGGCACGCGCCCTGACTCAGCGAGACTGGGAAATCGCCCAAGCGCTCGGGCCGCAGCTAAATGCGCGCGGCCTACTTTTAGTAGGGCTAGACGTCATTGGCCAATACATCACCGAAATCAACGTCACTAGCCCGACTTGCTTTGTAGAAATTACCGAGCAAACTGACTTCGATGTCGGTCAGCGCTTTGCGATCGCCCTTGAGGCAGCCCTCAATGCCTGAACCCCGGGTCTCGGTTGCTTTGGTCACGCATGCCCCCTTGGGGTCAGCGTTAAAGGTGATAGCCGAACACATCTATGGTGAGCACGTTGATTTAACAGTCATTGACGTTTTACCTGGCGCCTGTGCAGAAAAATCAACCGACAGTTTACTGACACGGATTAAAATGATTGATCAAGGGGCTGGTGTTTTATTGCTGACCGATTTGCCTGGCGCGTCGCCGGCCAACATCTGTCGTAGTGCATGTGATTTAGCTCGCGAGATGGGTGTGCAATGTGATGTGCTAGCGGGCGTAAATGCCTCGATGGTGTTGAGGGCCATGAATCATCGCGCCAAGGGGTTGTCCCATGCGGCAGAAGCGGCACTCGAAGGCGCCAAGCACCCGATCGGACGAGTGGATTAGAACGCAAGCTTGCCAACAGATTACTGACGGGAAACCTCGGGATGCCGGAACTATCGATTGTTGTCTCAAATAAGCTCGGGCTGCACGCCCGTGCTGCCGCTAAACTCACCCGACTAGCCGGTCAGTTTGACAGTGAAATTTTCATCTCCCGCGGTGCCAGAAAAGTCAATGCCAAGAGCATCATGGGCGTCATGATGCTTGCTGCAGGCTTGGGTACGACAGTAGAGCTGCAAGCCGAGGGTGGTGACGCGCAAGAGGCGCTAAATGCCATCGAGGAATTGTTTAATGACAAATTCGGCGAAGGCCAGTGACGCTTTGAGTCAGCTCGACCAAAGCTCAAGCGCCATGGTTTGTGTCTACGGCACCGGTGTCTCGAGTGGTTATGCGATGGGACGCGTGGTGGTCATGGGGGCTGCGACCTTAGAGGTTGAGCATTACCGCGTGCCTGTTGATGCGGTTGAGTCTGAAGTCGCGCGGCTCAAGACCGCTTTAAAGGCCACCGCAGCCGAACTGCAGAACCTGGCTCACACGTTGCCTGACGATGCGCCGCGAGAACTTGCCGCACTCCTAAACGTACATCAGCTCCTATTAGAAGACCCCCTTTTGACACATGAGAGCTTTGAGCTCATTCGTCAACGCAACTACAACGCTGAGTGGGCACTGACGACGCAAGGACAAACACTAGGCGCGCAGTTCTCGACCATGGAAGATGAGTATTTGCGTGAGCGCGGTGGCGACGTGCGACAGGTGGTTGAACGCGTATTGCATACACTGGCTGGCAGTCGCACAATACCCGCGCTTGATTTTATGGGGCAGGTCAATGAACCATTGATTGTGGTGGCTCACGATATTTCACCGGCTGACATGATCCGACTTCGCGGGGCGAAGTTTGCGGGCTTTGCCACTGACCTTGGCGGCCCCACCTCACACACCGCCATCGTAGCCCGAAGCATGGGAGTGCCGGCTGTTGTGGCTTTGGGTCAGATTCGTCATTTGGCGCGCGACGGGGACTTTCTGATCATTGATGGGCAAGCAGGTGCGGTGCTTATCAATCCAACACCACAACAGATCTCCACCTACGAGCGGCTCGCGGCTGACTACGCCCGGGCAAAGCTCGCTTTGCTGGACCTTCGTGACGTTCAGTCTCAGACGCTCGATGGTGTGCGCGTTGGTTTGTATGCGAATATTGAACTGCCAGACGAAGTCACGCTGGCGCTAGAGCAGGGCGCCCAAGGCGTAGGACTTTTCCGTAGTGAGTTTCTTTTTATGGGTCGCAGCGACTTGCCTGGGCAAGAAGAACAGCTCCAAGCCTATCGCACAGTCGTCCAACGTATGGGCGGCAGGCCTGTGACCATCCGCACACTCGATATTGGTGCCGACAAGGCGCTTGACGGTGAAGCGACTGTGGCGACCAACCCGGCACTCGGGTTGCGCGCCATACGCTATTGCCTGGCTCGTCCAGAAATATTTGCCACACAGCTCAAAGCCATTTATCGAGCCTCTGCCTTTGGGGCGGTTCGTATTTTGATTCCGATGATTACAAACATCGCAGAGGTGCGCGCGGCAAAGGCCATTATCGCCGACGTGTTGTCCGATTTAAGGCAAGCCGAAATCGCGTTTGATGCCGATGTGCCCGTGGGCGCTATGGTCGAAGTGCCAGCCATGGCCATTGCCATCGAGCCGTTTGTCGACGCATTTGATTTTCTGTCCATTGGCACCAATGACCTGATTCAGTACACGCTCGGTATCGACCGAGCCGATGCTGAAGTCGCGGCAATGTATGACCCTCTACATCCTGCTGTTTTGCGACTGATCTCAAACACGATCAATGCAGCCCAGCGTCACAACAAGCCCGTTTCGGTGTGCGGCGAGATGGCAGGAGACCCGAATCTAACCCGCTTATTGCTTGGCTTGGGACTCACGGAGTTCTCCATGCATCCGCGTCAGTTGCTTGAAGTCAAGCAAGAGGTCCTCGCCTCGCATTCCAATGCACTGCGCACGAAAGTCGCTGTTGCCCTAAACCGTGCCGATCCGATTGGCCCTGATCTTTTAAACTGACAAATGCCAAGGGCCGGCTCTAAGAGCCGGCCCTTGGCCCAGCCTCATATGCTGTTAGTTGCTACCGGCTGTGAATTCAGGATAAGCCTCCATGCCGCACTCGGCAATATCGACACCCTGATATTCGTCCTCTTCAGAGACACGCAGACCCATCGTCGCCTTGATGATGCCCCAGACGATCAGGCTTGCGACAAACACCCAAACAAAGATGGTCAATGCACCGACGATCTGTGCAAAGAAAGTGGCATCTTCATTGGTCAGCGGCACGGCCAGTAGGCCCCAGATGCCAACCACACCGTGCACTGAGATCGCGCCAACCGGATCATCAATTTTGAGCTTGTCCAGACCAAGGATGGCAAAGACGACCAACACGCCACCGACGGCACCGATCAAAGTTGCAATGAGCGGTGTTGGCGTATCAGGGCCTGCCGTGATGGCCACCAGGCCGGCAAGGGCGCCGTTTAGGATCATGGTCAGATCAGCTTTGCCAAACATTAACTTGGCCGTAATGAGTGCTGCAATTACACCCCCGGCGGCGGCAGCGTTGGTGTTCATGAAGACCACGGCAACGCTGTTGGCATCATCAATGGTGGCTGTGGCCAAGACCGAGCCGCCGTTAAAGCCGAACCAGCCGAGCCACAGGACAAACGTACCGAGCGTGGCCAACGGTAAATTTGCACCAGGAATGGCACGAACTTCGCCATTAGGGCCGTATTTGCCTTTACGTGCGCCAAGCAGAATCACACCAGCCAATGCAGCGGCTGCCCCAGCCATGTGCACGATGCCAGAGCCAGCAAAGTCCAGAAAGCCAATATCGCCAAGGTTATACATCCCGAAGACGGATTGCTCGCCCCAGGTCCAGGAACCTTCCATTGGGTAGATAAAGCCCGTCATCACGACCGCGAAAATCGCGAAGGCGAAAAGCTTCATACGCTCAGCCACAGCCCCAGAGACGATTGACATGGCGGTAGCTACGAAAACGACCTGGAAGAAAAAGTCTGCCGAAGGAGCATAGGTCGCATCATCTGCTAGCCCGTCGCCGGTGATGCCAGCCAGAAAAATCCCGCCGTCATACATCACGCTGTAGCCAACAACCATGTACATGGTGCAGGCAATGGCGTAGAGGAGGATGTTTTTGGTGAGGATTTCGGTGGTGTTTTTGGCTCGAACCAAGCCGGCTTCCAACATGGAAAAGCCTGCCGCCATCCACATGACTAGTGCGCCGCATACCAAAAAGTAAAAAGTGTCTAGCGAGTACTGAAGCTGAAAAAATTCAGCAGGCACGTCAATGAGTTCCATATTCATTGTGATCTTCCTTTGCGTTACAGGGCGTCAGGGCCGGATTCACCGGTACGGATACGAATCACTTCCTCTAGGCCAGCGACAAAAATCTTGCCATCGCCGATCTTGCCGGTCTTGGCCGATTCCTGGATGGTCTCCAACACTTGCTCCAAGAGATCGTCGCTAACAGCTGCCTCAATGCGCAGCTTCGGTAGAAAGTCAACGGCGTACTCAGCGCCGCGGTATAACTCGGTGTGGCCTTTTTGACGTCCAAAGCCTTTGACCTCCGTCACGGTCAAGCCCTGTACGCCGAGCGACGACAGTGCGATCCGGACTTCGTCAAGCTTGAAGGGCTTGATAATCGCAATCACAAGTTTCATGGGTTTTCCTTTTAGTCAGGGAACGGTGGTTCTCATCAAGCAAAAGCCATGCCAACCTTCTGGTTGGGGCAAAGACGACCTAGATTGCACCAAAATGACTCATTAGGGTTCGCCCTAATGCCGTGCACACCATTTTGGTGCACGTTCGGGCGTGCTGGTTTTGACGGTTGTCGAGCTCCAATGCCAAAGCTACACTTCAATCTAGGCACAACAGGAGGTTTGTCATGCAACAGAACCCATGGCTAGATGCATTTCAGAAAAACGTGTCCGAGCTCATTTCGCGCAGTCCTGCCGCTGACGTCGAGCGCAACGTGCGGGCGTTCATGACGCAGGCCTTTGGCAAACTCGAGCTCGTTACGCGCGAAGAATTCGATATTCAGTCAGATCTATTACGCCAGGCCATTGCCAAGGCCGAGGGACTTGAGAAGCAGATCCAGGCGCTTGAGCAGCGCGTCACTGCCCTTGAAAACAGCAAGGGATAGACTCACACAAGTTACGGGTCGCGGTGTCGGTCTAGCGGTGGCAGGCAAACAAAAAGTGTTGTAGAATCTAAGGCTTTCCTGCTGTTTGGCTTTTGGCCATCGTCTGTCATCGATTAAGTTGAGCGATTTGGTTGGTCGATTCGGTCAAGCGATTAAGCGCTGCGGGAAGAAAAAAGTGCAAAAAGTGCAGTCAGGTTCATTAAGCATCGGTCATCGGCGACCGGACACCTAGGCAGCATATCGAATTTGGATTAATCATGCCGAAGATGAAAACCAAGAAAGGCGCTGCGAAGCGCTTTTCAGTGCGGGGCAGCGGCTCCATCAAGCGAGGTCAGGCTTTCAAGCGCCACATCCTGACCAAAAAAACGACCAAAAACAAGCGTCAATTGAGAGGTTCGACGGAAGTACATTCGTCTGACGTCGCATCCGTTCGCGCTATGTTGCCTTTTGCTTGATAGGAGACTGAAATGCCCCGAGTTAAACGTGGTGTAACGGCACGCGCCCGTCACAAAAAAGTTATTGCCGCAGCCAAAGGCTACCGTGGTCGCCGAGGTAATGTGTTTCGCGTCGCCAAGCAGGCGGTCATGCGTGCAGGGCAATACGCCTATCGCGATCGTCGCAACAAAAAGCGCACATTCCGCGCCCTCTGGATCACCCGTATCAATGCCGCCACGCGCGAGCATGGCGTGAGCTACAGCACCTTTATCGCTGGCCTGAAGAAAGCCGCAATTGAGCTCGATCGCAAGGTGCTCGCTGACATGGCGGTCAAAGACAAAGCTGGCTTTGCTGCGATCGTGCAGCAAGCGAAGTCGGCGCTGGCTTCCTGATCGGCTTGGCGGTGCGATTCCTTTTGTGGCTGGTTAGCGCAAAAGGATCAAATACAGCATAACGGAGCCAGTTTGGCTCCGTTTCTTTTGTGCGATTGAATAAAACGTCATGGTGAATCTAGCGATGTCTGAGAACTTAGATGACCTGATTAATCAAGCCAAACAGTCTTTCTCTGAGGCGGCCGATGCTGCTGCGCTTGAAAATCTAAAGGCGCGGTTTCTTGGCAAGCAGGGCGCCATCACTGCGCTGATGAAGGGTCTGGCTAGCCTGGATCCGGAACAAAAGCGTCAAAAGGGTGCCGGCATCAATGCAGCCAAGCGCTCGATTGAGACTGCGTTAGCTGACCGGCGCCAGGCCCTAGCCGATGCTGATCTTGCGCGTGAGTTGGCTCAGCAGACCATCGACGTCACGCTGCCAGGGCGCGGGTTAGGACGCGGCGCGATTCACCCAGTGATCAAGACTTGGCAGCGCGTTGAGCAAATCTTCCGCTCAATCGGCTTTGATGTGGCTGACGGCCCGGAGATCGAAGACGACTGGACCAACTTTACGGCCTTAAATAACCCCCTGAATCATCCAGCGCGATCAATGCAGGACACCTTTTACGTCGACATCAATGACGATCAAGGCTTGCCACTGCTTCTGCGCACGCATACCAGCCCGATGCAGGTGCGCTATGCGCGCGCGCATCAACCGCCGATTAAGGTCATTGCGCCGGGGCGCACCTACCGGGTTGACAGTGACGCAACCCACTCGCCCATGTTTCACCAGGTCGAGGGTCTTTGGCTTGCCCAGGACATTTCGTTTGCTGACTTAAAAGGTGTGTACACCGACTTTCTGCGTTGCTTCTTTGAGACCGATGACTTAAGGATTCGGTTTAGACCGTCGTTTTTTCCGTTTACTGAACCGTCAGCTGAAATTGACATGATGTTCACCAGCGGACCACAAAAGGGGCGGTGGCTTGAGATTTCTGGCGCCGGACAGGTGCACCCCGATGTGGTGCGTAACTTTGGCCTTGACCCAGAGCAACACATCGGTTTTGCGTTTGGCTCGGGGCTCGAGCGCCTGACGATGCTGCGCTATGGCGTGCACGACTTGCGGCAATTTTTTGAGGGCGATTTGCGATTTTTGGCGCAATTCGCTGACTAACTGGCGTCTAATGCATGACTTTTGGTCATGCAACTACCGGGTTTGATTATGCAATTCCCTGAATCGTGGCTACGAACGTTTGTCGATGTAAAGCTTGACACCGAAGCCCTTGCCGAACAGCTGACCATGGCCGGTCTCGAAGTCGAAGAGCTCGAGCCGGTTGCACCTTCGTTTACTGGCGTGGTGGCTGCGCGCATTGAGACGGTCGAGCCGCATCCCAATGCCGACAAGCTCAAAATTTGCCAAGTCAACGCCGGGCAAGAGATGTTGCAAATCGTGTGTGGCGCGCCTAATGCGCAAGCCGGCATGGTGGTGCCGCTAGCTCAGGTGGGTGCGCAACTGCCTGGTGGCATGAAGATTGGCATCGCCAAGATGCGAGGCGTGCAATCCTCAGGCATGTTGTGCTCGGCTCGCGAGCTTGGCCTGTCGCAAGACCATGACGGCTTGATGGCGCTAGACCCGGCCATGACACCAGGCACAGATGTGCGTCTGGCTCTGGCGTTAGATGAGGCGATACTGACGCTCAAGCTCACGCCAAACCGAGCTGACTGTTTGTCGATTCTGGGTGTCGCACGTGAAGTGGCCGCTTTAAATGGATGCCCGTTACTTGATCAGCCAGCGCCGGTTGTGCCAGTGAGCATTGACGATCGGATGTCGGTGCGTATCGAGAACCCGGATCTTTGCGGGCGTTTTACCGGGCGCATTATTCGTGGTGTCAATGCCAAAGCGCCAACACCGGCCTGGATGGTTCAACGGCTCGAGCGCGCAGGGCAGCGCAGCGTCTCAGCGCTCGTGGATATATCAAATTACCTGATGCTCGAACGCGGGCGTCCAACCCATGTGTTTGATATCGACAAAATGTCGGCGCGCGAGCTCACCGTGCGTTGGGCCAGGCAAGGCGAATCACTCAAACTACTTAACGAAGATGTGATCGAACTGACCCCCACGATGGGCGTCATCACAGCGGGCGATCGAATCGAGAGCTTAGCGGGCATCATGGGTGGCGATGAGACGGCAGTTAGCCTTCAAACCGAGAACATCTACCTCGAGGCAGCTTTCTGGTGGCCTGACTCGATCGCCGGACGTGCGCGCGCGCTAAAGGTCGCATCGGAAGCATCACATCGCTATGAACGCGGTGTCGATTTCGACCACATCGTCGACGACATTGAGCGGCTAAGCGCGATGATTCTGGAGATCTGCGGTGGTCAAGCAGGACCAGTCGACGACCTGATTGTCAACATTCCAACTCGCGAGCCGGTGCCATTTCGTCTGTCGCGCTGCCGCAAAATCCTCGGCATGCCTGTCTCGGAACAAGCCGTCACCGAGACATTTGGTCGATTGGGATTTCAGTGGCAACAACAAGGGGATCGCTTTGACGTCACGGCACCGTCGTACCGGTTTGATATCCGTATCGAAGAGGACCTGATCGAGGAGGTGGCACGACTGATCGGGTTTGACAATATTCCGGTCAGCCCGCCCGTGGTGCCTGCCAAAATGCGATTCGAGGCCGAGACCCATCGAGGCAATCATGCTTTGCGTGAGTTGATGGTCGCACGCGACTATCAGGAGGTCATTAACTTCGCGTTTGTTGACCGAGCATGGGAAGCCGAGCGCCTTGGCAACACCAACCCGATCGCTCTCGTTAACCCGATCGCAAGCCAAATGGCGGTCATGCGAAGCTCCTTGATGCCGTCGCTTGTGGCCAATGTTGTCTATAACGCCAATCGACGTCAGTCGCGTGTGCGGGTTTTTGAGATTGGTCGAGTCTTTGCACGAGATCAGGCGGTTGTATCCGATGCGCATGACGTGGCCCAGGTCAGTCAACCCGTAAAGCTCGCCGGTGCTGTCTGGGGCAGTGCGGCTCAGGACCAGTGGGCTATGGCAAGCCGCGAGGTAGACTTTTTCGACGTCAAACGTGACGTCGAAGTCCTGTTTGGCACCAAGGCTGATGAGGTTCGCTACTTAAGCTGTGAGCACCCCTTGTTTCACCCGGGGCGCAGCGCGCGCATGGAGCTAGCTGGCAAGGCTTGCGGCTTTATCGGTGAATTACACCCCAAATGGATTCGCCAGGAAGGACTGCAATCGGCGGTGGTTCTCTTTGAGCTAGACACGAGTCATTTGTCAACTCTTAGCCTGCCAGTGCCGCGACCCCTTTCCAAACAGCCCGTGGTGCAGCGTGATTTGGCTCTATGGGTTTGTGCGGATATCCCGCTACAAAATATTCTTGATACCATTGATGCGACAATCAGGGCAAATCCGGAGCTTGCCGTGGTATCGGATGTGCGATTGTTTGACGTGTGGCGTCCAACAGCGCAATCGGATAGCGGATTTGAGAATTCCGGTGACGTCAGCCTTGCCTTGCGTTTCTGGTTGCAAGATGCAACCGTCACGCTCGAAGACGAGCGTGTAGATCGTTGTTTGTCGCTCATACGACAAGCACTCGAGACCACCCACGGCGCGAAACAGCGCTAGGAGAAGAGAATGTTGGCCGAGACGAGTACGTTAACCAAGGCTGAATTGGCCGAAACCCTATTCGAACAGGTTGGTTTGAATAAACGCGAATCTAAGGACTTGGTTGAGACGTTCTTTGAGCAAATACGTGATGCGCTTGCACGCGGCCAGCATGTGAAGTTATCTGGCTTTGGCAACTTTCAGGTCAGAGATAAACCCGCACGTCCGGGACGCAACCCAAAGACCGGGGAGGTCATTCCGATCTGTGCACGTCGGGTCGTGACATTTCATGCGAGTCAAAAGCTCAAACTAGCCGTCGAAACACAACACGATCTTTCGACGGGTACATCGGACTGACAGTTGCGCTAGAATCACAAAGAGATTGAACCCGTAATCACTATGACCTCGAGCGACACGTCAACCACCACTTTGCCGGCAATACCTGCCAAACGCTACTTCACAATTGGCGAAGTTAGTGAATTGTGCGCGGTCAAACCGCATGTCTTGCGCTACTGGGAACAGGAATTCACGCAACTCAAGCCGATTAAGCGCCGAGGTAATCGTCGCTACTATCAACACCATGAGGTTTTACTGATTCGCAAGATCCGTGAACTGCTCTACGAGCAGGGTTTCACGATCAGTGGCGCACGCAATCGACTATCAGATGGGCGCGATGCGCAAGCGGATCCGGATGCGGCCGTGCGTTTAACAGCCAAGGAGCTGCAAGCGTTGAGGTCGGAGCTGCACGACATCGCTAAGTTGCTCTCGAGCGTCTAATAGCACGCGGGCCTTTCTGATACAATCTCACGTCTCGGGGCGTAGCGCAGCCTGGTAGCGCACTTGCATGGGGTGCAAGGGGTCGTGAGTTCGAATCCCACCGTCCCGACCAGTCAATTCCAAAACCCACAGTTCAAAAGACTGTGGGTTTTTGGTTTTTGGTTTTGAACTTTGACGGTTTGCTTTTGATCATTAATCAAACTTTTCCGAGCAATTGATCAGCCAGATCACGAATGTCAGTGGCAACGATATCCCAATCTTGCTCAGCTTGAAAATCCTTGGTCTGATCTTGCCCATATTCCGTCGGTCGTGGCCAGAAAGCCGTTCTTAATCCGCACGCGCGTGCGGCAGCCAAGTCGTCGTTGTGCGCCGCACACATCATCACCTCATGGGGTTCAAGGCCGAGCACCTCGGCAGCGCCCAGATACGTCTGAGGTTGCGGCTTGTAAGCGCCAAACCACTGCGTCGAGAGGTTTAGGTCCCAAGCGATACCGGCGTACTTGGCCATGTTGTTCAACAAAGCCACATTGCCGTTCGATAGCGGTGCAATCGTGTAGCGCGACTTCAACCGCACCAAACCGCTCACGCTATCTGGCCATGGATCAAGACGATGCCACACCCGGTTGATGTGATCCTTTTGTTCGCTACTGATGCCGTGCAGGTTGAACTCGGGCAGCAATACCTCAAGGGCCTCTAAGTGCAAAGTATCAAGCAACGTAAAAGGGCGTTTGCCGCTACGGACTTCCTGCATCTTGGGTTGATAGTGGCTTCGCCAAGCACGTGCCAAGGCCTCCCAGTCGGCGTGCAGGCCGTCTCGATCACCCCAGGCCTTTAAATCGCGCGCGATGCTGTTGCGCCAATCGACGACGGATCCAAACACATCGAATAGTAGTGCCCGGACTTGTTTCTTGGGATCCATGCCTGTCTCCTTGATTTGGTGCAAAGCTGTCGCAGTGATTTCGAGCGCAAACCTTCACCTTGCTTTATTGTGGGTAAAAGTATATCGGTGTGCGTGACCAAATAACCATTTCCAATAGCGATGGGCTGTGCGCTGTGTAGAATAAAAGCCACGGCCAAGTGTGCTTGGCGTCATAAGAGGTCTCACAGCCATGCTGCCTTGGAAAGCCTGCGAAATCGGCGACCATATCGACGATGTTCAGACACCGGCCTTGATGCTGGACCTAGACGCCTTTGAGCGCAACTTAACAAAGCTCATGGGTCACGCCAAGGGCGTACGTGTGCGGCCGCACGCCAAAAGTCACAAGTGTCCTGAGATTGCGCGACGCCAAATTGAACTTGGCGCCATTGGGATTTGTTGCCAAAAACTCAGTGAAGCCGCTGTCTTTGCACAGCACGGCATCAAAGACATTTTGTTGACCAATCAGGTGGTTGGCGCGCAAAAGCTCCAACGCTTGGCACAGCTAGCGCAAACAATCCGTTTGGGCGTGCTCGTAGACGACCTCGCACAAATTCAAGCACTCGGTCAGGCGATGGCCGGACAACGCCATCGCCTCGATGTTTATATTGAAATTGAGGTCGGCGCCAAGCGTTGCGGTGCACCGGCTCAAACGGCAGGCGAATTGGCACAGGCCATTGCGTCTCATCGCCAATTAAATTTTGCGGGTCTTCAGTGCTATCACGGTGCAGCTCAACATCTGCGCGCGCCCGATGCGCGTGCCGGTGCCATTGCCAACGCCGCGCAAGTCGCGCGCCAAGCGGTCAAAGCCGTTCAAGCCGCTGGTTTTCCAGCGCCGCTTGTGACTGGCGCTGGTACCGGGACGTTTTGGTATGAACGCGATTCAGGCGTTTATGCCGAGGTTCAAGCCGGCTCCTACGCGCTCATGGATCGTGACTATGCCGACAATACGGCTGGCCCCCAGGATGTCCGCTTTGAGCATGCCCTTTGGATTAAAACCAGTGTCACCAGTGTGGCGCAAGACAACGTCGTGATCGTTGACGCAGGCCTGAAATCACTAAGCGTCGATAGCGGAATGCCTGGCGTGGCCGATTACGATGCATTCGCGTATCTGCGCGCCTCAGATGAGCACGGCGTAATCGGTTGCCCGGCTAACCAGCGACCCCAACTCGGACAGTGGTTAAGCCTGATCCCGGGCCATTGCGACCCGACCGTGAACTTATATGACGACCTGATTGTTGTTCAACAAAACAAGGTGGTGGACATTTGGCCAATTGCCGCGCGTGGCGCCAACTTATAGGCCAAATGTCGCTATCTGCTCGAGCCGCTTAGACGGGCTTGAACATAGGCACCGGTGGGGTATCGTCACCGTCGGTCGGTTTAAAGACCACTTCAACGGCCTGACCGATGTGCACTTGGTCCAAATCGCAATCAACGATCTGAGTCATCATGGTCACCCCTTCCTCAAGGGTCACGTAGGCGATGCAGTAGGGGTTAGGATTGCCCCGCTGCATGACACTGTACGTGTAGACCGTGCCTTTGCCACTGGCTTGCTTCCACTGCGTGTCGCCCAAACAAAATGGGCACAGCGTGCGCGGGTAGTAGTGCACCTTGCCACACGATTGGCATTGCTTGATCGCAAGCCGGCCTTCTTTGGCTTCATCCCAGAAGTGCTCCAAGCCTGGTTCGAGCGTCGGCGCGGGGATAGGGTTGGGTTCAAATGGTTTACTCATGATGATCAGACTCGCTCAAGAATCAGGGTAGCGCTGCCGTGACGCGCGCCAAGGAATCCACCGGTACCGTGCGCAAGTGCCAAGTCGCAATTAGGCACCTGAACAGCCGAGTGGGCTTCGCCGCGCAGTTGACGCACCGCCTCAATAACTTTGGTGATGCCGCCGCGGTTAGCCGGGTGGTTATTGCAAAGGCCTCCACCATCGGTGTTAAACGGCAGTTTCCCGACACCAGAAATCAAGTTGCCATCGGCAACAAACTTGCCACCTTCGCCTTTCTTGCAGAACCCAAGGTCTTCGAGTTGCATGAGCACCGTGATGGTGAAGCTGTCATAGATCGAGGCGTACTTGATGTCTTGCGGCGTGATACCCGCTTCTTCGAAAGCACGGGGGCCAGACATCCGAGCAGCCGAATAGGTCAAATCAACCTCGCCACCGAGCTGCCCCTTGACCGCTTCGCCAGCGCCACGGATGCTCACGAGCGGGCGCTTGAGTTGCTTGGCGATCTCCGGGCGGGCAACGATTAAGGCGCCGCCACCGTCTGAGACGACGCAGCAGTCAAATTTCTTCAATGGCGTGGAGACCATGGGGGAATTCATCACATCTTCAACCGTCACGACGTCACGCAACATGGCATGCGGGTTGTGTTGTGCGTGATGCGATGCGGCCACTTTGATCCAGGCCAACTGCTCTTGGGTCGTGCCATATTCGTACATATGACGTTGCGCGACCATGGCGTAGCTGTTGACGGTGACCGAGCCATAGGGTGCTTCAAACGGCACGTCGGGCAAGTCGGTGCCCCAGTTACGTGGCTTTAAGCCTGTGGAGCCGGCCGAGCGCGGCCGGCCAGCCAAGGTGATGAGCGCAACATCGCACTTGCCCAAGGCGATCGCTTGGGCCGCGTGCGAGACATGAATCAGGTAGGACGAGCCACCCGTCTCAGTCGAATCAACATGGCGCAGGTTCCTAAGACCCATGTAGTCAGCCATGTTAAGCATACCCAGACCTGGGGCATCGCCGGCACAGAAATAGCCGTCAATGTCGCTTGCGCTCAAACCAGCGTCTTCTAATGCGCCACGGGCACATTCGGCGTGCAATTGCGCCACCGAACGATCCGGTGCTTTACGGGTCGGGTGCTCAAAGGCACCCACAATATAAGCTTTGTCTCGAATAGTCATTGATACCGTCGATTTAAAGGGTTAACAAACATCCCGAACCGGGCCCATTTAGGTCTTTTTAGCATTTTGGCGGCGCCCTAGGGTTTCTGGTTTGCCAAACACGGGCTTTTCGGTTGATGCAACGGGCCGTGCACACAAGCAGGGAGCCTTTTCTTCAGTTACATTGCAAGGCAGTCTTTCGTATGAAATCTTTTTTAATGTTGATATCAAATGAAAAAAGCGCTTGAACACCTGCGAGTACTGGACTTATCCCGCATTTTTGCTGGCCCCTGGGCCACACAGAACTTAGCCGACCTCGGCGCCCACGTCATCAAGGTCGAGCGCCCCGGACGCGGCGACGACACCCGCGCATGGGGGCCACCATTTTTAAAGGACACCGAAGGCCAGGACACGACCAATTCTTCTTATTTCATGTCGGTCAACCGTGGCAAGCACTCAATCACGCTAGACATCTCCACCCCCGAAGGTCAGGACATCATCCGCGAACTGGCCAAGGAAGTTGATGTCGTGGTCGAAAACTATAAGGTCGGCACGCTCAAGCGCTACGGCCTGGACTATGAGAGCCTGCGTGCCGTGAACCCGCGACTGGTTTACTGCTCGATTACCGGTTTCGGTCAGACCGGTCCCTATGCGCCGCTGCCAGGCTACGACTTTGTGTTTCAAGGCATGAGTGGTCTGATGAGCCTGACAGGCAAGCCCGACAGCGTGCCAGGTGGCGGGCCGATGAAGTTTGGCGTGGCCATCACTGACCTGAGCACCGGCATGTATGCCGCGTTTGCCATCATGGCCGCCATTGAGCATCGACACATCAGCGGCCAAGGCCAACATATTGACCTTTCATTGCTTGATTGTTCGGTGTCATTGACCTCGTACATGTCGATGAATTACTTTTTGTCGGGCAAAATACCGCAGCGCATGGGCAATGTGCACTCCAACATCGTTCCTTATCAGGTGTTTCGCTGCAAGCAAGGCGACATCATCACCGCGGTGGGTAACGACAGCCAGTTTGCCGATATGTGCCAGGCCATGGGCAAGCCCGAAATTGCCCAAGATGAGCGCTTTAAGCGCAACTTTGACCGCGTCAGGAATCGCGACGTGCTCGAGCCCTTAATCCAAGAGCTGTTAATGCAACGTACCATGCTTGAGTGGGTGGATATTTTTGAGCAACACAACGTGCCTTGCGGTCCGATCTACACGATTGATCAAGTGTTCGAAGACCAGCAAGTCAAGCACCGTGGCTTGAAAGCGGACCTAAACCATGAGATTGGTGTGCCAGTGCCTTCGGTTCTGAACCCGATTCGACTCTCGGGCACGCCGGTCGAACTCGAACGCTCGGCACCCACACTTGGCAGCTCAACTGAGCGCGTCCTCAAAGAGGATCTCGGTCTGACCGAGAGCCAAATTGCGGGCTTAAGAGAAAAAGGGATTATCTAATCGAGCCGCTTTTGCTTTATTGCCGTGGCGCGGCGCTCATAAAGGCGCCCGCAGCCACAATCAACCAGCTCAAAATCAATAGCGAGCCACCCAATGGGGCTAACGCACCGATGGCGGCAAGACCGAACAGGTATTTAGCGTAAATAGCGCCGCTAAAACCGATAATGCCAATGAGCATGACTAGGCGCGCAAAGGCCGCCCATTTCGCCGCAAATGAAAGCAGGGCTAAAATCGCAACGGTATGCAGCAGTTGGTACATGGCAGCAAGACTGACTGCGCTAGCTGCGCGGGCATCGGGCAAAGCATGCGAGGCGATCGCACCGAGCGCCACGCTACTGGCGCCTAGGAGACCGCAACACAGCAGCCATTTGGATTTGGCAGTAAAGTTCATCAGGCAAGCGTAGCATGTCAGGTTGCCGTTCATTGTCGGTGCAGGGCGAGCCGCTTTGGCGTCGGTCAAACAGATTTAAGGAAACACAATCATGACTGGGCAGCACGGTTTAAGAGGGCTTTTGAGCACGGGCGCTTTGGCGCGTGTGTTGTTGCTTGGCCTGGTGATATTGACATTGGCCGCGTGCAAAGGCATCAATCCAGCGAGCTCACCTTCGCGCTCTTTTGAGGTTGACTTGGATGTCAGAACGGCGTTTGATCGGGCCGTGCAGCAAAGCGAGTTTTGTCTGGTGACTAAGGACAGGTTTCCGATCACCGCGCAGATTGCGCCCGACGGCCAATCGGCGCTCGTGCGAGTGAACATGACCCTAACCGATACCTTGCTCTCTGAAGTTCGTATCCAAGCCCTCTCGGCCCAACGCTCGCGCGTCGATGTATTGATGTGGGGTGTCGATGTCTGGGACATGACCGCTGTTGATGCGATGAAAGCCGCCATCGAGTTTGGTGTCCCGTCTTGCGTGAATTATTTCCCGACCGAGCAGCAGCCCCCGGCGCGCAATCGGTAGGGTATTTTGTTTCTTTGTCAGTAAAGTTGATTAACGATGATTATGCTCGCCAGTGCTGACCAAGTCAGCTATTTTGGATACAACATTCCTTATCTTGAACATCTCGGCGTCCAACCCATTGAGTGCCAAGATGACGTGGCAGTTTCGCGCCTACCCATCGGGCCGCATCTGGTCAATAGCCGTGGACAAGTCCACGGCGGTGCGCTGATGAGTGTGCTCGATTTCACCTTGTCAGCTGCCGGTCGCAGCCACGACTGGGTCGGTGTGACGATGGCCACCATCGACATGTCGACAAGCTTCATGGCGCCTGGCACCACGGACTTAACCATCACCGCCAAATGCATTCGTCGCGGCTCATCGGTTTGTTTTTGTGAAGGCGAGATCCGCGGCACCAACGATGAGCTCGTGGCCAAAGCCATGGCGTCTTTCAAAATGATTAAAGTGAACCGATAACATGTCGCTCAAGCAAACCATTGCCGATGAAGTCAAAAACGCCATGCGCGCCAAAGACAGCGCGAGGCTGTCGACGCTTCGTTTTTTACAGGCCGCTATCAAGCAACGAGAAGTCGACGAGCGTCGTGAGCTCTCGGATGCCGAGGTCACCGCGATTCTAGAAAAACAGATCAAACAGCGACGTGAATCAATTGCTGCTTATGAGCAAGCGGGTCGCACAGAAACGGCTGCACAAGAACAAGCTGAAATCGTAGTGCTCCAGACGTTTCTGCCTCAAGCCGCAAGTGCCCAGGAGGTCACAGCCGCGATCGCCCAAGCCATTGCGGCAGCCCAAGCCAGTGGCGCCCAAGGGCCTGCTGTGATGGGCAAAGTGATGGCAACGCTGAAGCAATCACTTGCGGGGCGCGCTGAGATGGCAGAAGTCTCAAAGCAGGTTAAAGCCGCTTTGGGTTAACCCAGCTCAGGCATACGAGCCGCAAGCATCGCACTTTCATCTTGCAGTCGCCCGGCAAGCAGATGGTGAACCGTGCCATCGGTCTGCCAGGTGCCCACCACACCTAGCATGACAGCGCTCAATAGGGTGTGACGCTCGCGATCAACCAGGGCTTGTTGAATGACGACATTGATCTGACCACTGTCGTCTTCGAGCGTGAGAAACATCACCCCACGTGCGCTATGTGGTCGTTGACGTAAAGTCACCAAACCACAAGCGCGCACGAGTTGCCCATGGCGCGCCGCTTGCAGTGCCTGCGCACTACGATAACGTTTGGCCTGCAACAACGCGCGAACCAACCTCACCGGGTGATGCTCTAGGCTAAAACCCAGGCTCTGATAATCCAGCGCGGTCAAGCGTTCGACAGATAAGGCTGGCAACGTTACGTGGCTCGATTGCGCCTGAGGCCATTGAAGACAAAGCCCGCCCTCGGTGCGCGGGGCCATTGTCTGCCACAAAGCCTCAGAGCGATTCTCACTTAAGCTTGCCAGTGCGCCGGCCTTGGCCAACAGGGTCACTATCGACTTCGATGACGAGGTGCGCTTGATCAAGTCATCTACGCAGCCAAAGGGGGTTTGTCCACGCGTCTGCACAATATGCTGTCCAATGGCGGCTTTTAATCCCTTGACCTGATTCAAGCCCAGCCTGACAGCCGGGCGCGATGCCTCGCTGGTCTCTAGCTGACATGGCCAGCCACTGGCCTGAACATCAACGGCGAGGATCTGCAAGCCACGACGTTGAGCGTCCTGAATCAATTGCGATGCACTGTAGAAACCCATCGGTTGGGCGTTGAGCAACGCCACCAAAAAGGCTTCAGGCTCATGGCATTTAAGCCAGGCGCTGATATAAACCAGCCAGGCAAAGCTTGCGGCATGACTTTCGGGGAAACCGTATTCACCAAAACCTTCAATTTGATTAAAAATGGCTTGGGCGAATTCGGGTGTATAGCCATTGGCCAGCAAGCCGTCGAACAATTGCGCCTTAAATGGCGCTAAGCCTGCGCGACGCCGCCAAGCGGCCATCGCACGTCGCAATTGGTCCGCTTGCTCGGCGCTAAAACCAGCGGCAGCCATCGCGATTTTCATGACCTGTTCTTGAAAGATGGGCACCCCAAGGGTACGCTCTAGCACCGACTTGACCGCCTGGCTCGGGTAGGTCACTGGCTCAAGCCCTTGTCGCCGCCGCAAGTAAGGGTGAACCATCCCACCTTGAATGGGTCCAGGCCGAACGATGGCCACCTGAATGACCAAGTCATAGAACGTCTGCGGCCTGAGTTTGGGCAGCATATTCATCTGCGCACGAGACTCGATTTGAAATACACCCACCGTATCGGCGCGACTGACCATGGCAAACGTTGCCGGGTCATTGCGCGGTACATCCTGCATCGCAAACCCTGGCAAACCACGGCGCCAGGCCGTCAAAGCCAATGCCTGACGAATCACGGTCAACATCCCGAGTCCAAGCACATCGACTTTGAGCAAACCAAGTGCATCAAGATCATCCTTGTCCCACTGCACAACGTAGCGATTAGGCATGGCTGCCGGCTCAATTGGTACGAGCTCAGTCAGGCGTTGGTCTGACAAGACAAAGCCACCAGGATGTTGCGAGCGGTGGCGTGGCTTGCCAAGCAACCGTCGCGCCAAGTCAAGCCACAATGTCAGCAACTGCGTATCAAAAGATTGATCGCTCGCCTGCCATGGCGGCGTTTGCTCACAATCGCCTTCCCACCACGCTTGTGATTTGGCAGCCTGATCGATGAGCGCCGGCGAGATGCCCAGCGCTTTACCCACGTCGCGCAACGCACTGCGAGGCCGATACGTGATGTGTACCGCGGTTAGCGCAGCACGATCATGCCCATAGCGCCGATACAAATATTGAATCACTTCCTCGCGGCGGTGATGCTCAAAATCGACATCGATATCTGGCGGCTCATTGCGTTGGCGGCTAATGAATCGCTCAAACAAAGTATTGCCATGCTGGGGGTCAACCTCGGTGATGCC
>SKIZ01000149.1 GCA_007116135.1 Burkholderiaceae bacterium | reverse complement strand
CACACTGGTTGTGTTGACGTTCCAGACGATCTGACCAGAGATGGCGATGAGGGGGCGCTGGCTGACGAAGGTCATTAGGATGAAACTAAGCACCCCGATGCCGGCGGCAATATGCAGGCCGAGCAAGAAGAACACCAAAATGGCAAAAAGTACGATTAACAGTACTGTCACGATCTACTCCCGAAGCGGGTCATCTGGAATGAAATTAAGCGGCGGTTGACTTTTGCTTTGGAGGCGGCTGTTGCAAGCCGAAACCCAACCCAGCTAACACACTGGCTATAAAGCCGGTCACGGCGGTAAAGCACAGCATCGAATAACCCACGAGTACCATGGTCTGAACGACCCACTGCGGCATGCCGATCAAGCTGTGACCGGTTGCGCCAATACGGTGGGAATGCACAGCCATCTCATACATGTAATACGCGACCACAGCGGCAAAAATCGCCATGGTGGCCATCGCCACCGCATCAAACCATGGCTTGGCGCGAGGCGAGATGAAACTGAAAATAATGTCGATACGAACGTGGCCTTGGGCTCTAAGCGTGTATGCCAGGCCAATTGACCCGCCGAGCGCGAGCACATAGCCACCGATTTCGTCGGTAACGCCGGTGAAGATGCCAAGAAAGTTTCTACCAATGACCTCAAAGGCCACGTAGAAACTGTATAGAAAAAAAAGTGCGCCGCAGAAGTAAGCCAACCAAGTTAGCACGTGGGCTTCTGCGCGAAAGTAACGATCGAGCCAGTGTGGCGCGACCTCGGGGGTGTCTGCTTGAGATTGGCTCATGGCTTGGGTGCTTTGATTGATAACTACATCAAACCATCCCCAACCAACGCCCAGTGCGGGCGAGGTCGGGGATGTGGCTTATTTCAACTCTTACGGGGCGATGGTGAAACCAACGATCGGACCGAGAGTTGCGTTCCAGTCCGCGGTGGCTTCGGGGCCTGCGCGGTTAGCCCACCAGGGAGCAATACGCTCTTGGACGATTTTTTCGATCGGTGCACGGTCTTTAGGCACCACATTTAACGTCATGCCGCCAGGGCCGGTGAGGTTGGCTAGACCCTGCTCGGCCCACTCGGCACCAAGACGCCAGCCGCGCTCAGTGAAGTCGTCACCGATACTGGTCAGAACTTCCTGCTGGAACGGTGTCAGGCTGTCCCAAGTGCGATTACTCACGACGAAAAGCGTGGTGACTGCCGAGCCCATGTGCGCATCAATGATGTAGTCAGTGACTTCGTGCAGCTTTTGTTCCCAGCCGCACAGTGTGCAGGTGATGGCGCCATCGATGGTGCCCCGATCAAGTGCGGTATACACCTCAGCATAGGGTATTGAGAGCGGCTCAGCACCCAAGGCGCTGACGAACTGTGCCATGGCCGGGCTAAAGACACGAATACGCATGCCTTTGAAGTCATCCATGGTTTTGACGTCGCGCTTGCTATAGAGCATTTGCTGGGTCCATGGCCACGATCCGAGCACCACGGAGCCGATACGATCAGCGTACTTCTCACGCAGCACTTGCTCCCAGGCCAAGTGACCTTCGACGGCCTGCTCGTAGTCTTTAAAAAGACCCAAGATGTCGCCGCCTTCGATCACTGGAATGTCGCCTGCCACGTAGGTCGGCAAGACGTCAGCCATATCGACTAACCCGGCGCCAAGCACACGAACCAATTCAAAGCCAGTCAAGCCAAGCTCAGGCATGCTGGTGATGGCAATCTCGAGTTCGCCGTTAGAGCGAGTCTTGATTTCTTCAGCCGCCCACTGCCAAAGTTCGGTTGTCTGAATGGCGGTTTGGCTGGTCACCACGCCTTGCAGGACGGTCTGGGACTGAGCCACACCGCCAAGCGACAAAAACGCTGCCGCGCATGTCGCAGTCATCAGTTTCTTAAGATGATTCATAAATACCCCTTGTTTTTTAACAGAGAACCAGATGGTGTTGGCTATCTTGACACACCGCGAGCTTAAAGCGCGCTCTTGGCTATGACGATTTGATGGCCACAGACGTTTTAAATACAAAGAAGCAATTCGCATGCCAATCCGGTGCTGCACATGCATCCTTACCATAATGACTAGTCGTTGGTACTGAGACGACTAAACGGGATTTGTATTCCAACAGATAAGCGCTGTCAATGATGGTTAGTGCTTACATAAAATCAACTTAGAGGCCTGATCTGCAAACCGACCGCTCGTGCGCCGATATTGGGATTTAAAGCCCGGCTGTGGTGCGAAATGCGCCAGGTTCGCGCCTAAAAGTAAGTTGGGGTCACTGGCTCGATTCGATCTGACAAAACGGGTATGAAACAGGTAGACGCTCTGGGTGCGCGTCGATATACTCGTTCGAAAAGATGCGAATTTATCCATCGTCAAAGGAACCGATTATGCGTGGCTATCATGACATTGGCGGCTTGCCTGCCAGCCAGTTAGACCTGACAGAACATGTTTACGAGCCCTGGGAAAAGCGCGTCGATGCGATGCTGGTTTTGTTGGTGCAACAAAAGCTCATCACGCTCGATGAGCATCGGCGAGTACACGAATCACTTGGTGATCGTGCTTATAACGAGTTGAAGTATTACGAGCGGTGGATTGCGGCGACGGCGAACTTGCTGGTGATGAAGGGCGTTTTGACTTTAGCCGAGATCGCCAAAAAGATGGATGAAGTCCAGGCACGAGCTGCCCAAGGAGATGACCGTGCGATTTAAACCAGGTGATCGAGTGCGTGTACGTGCCGTCAATCCGATTGGCCACATCCGCACGCCTTTTTACGTCCGTGGCAAAGTCGGTGTGATTGACCATATTGCTGGAGAGTTTCCGAATCCAGAGGAACTCGCATACGGTCGCACCGGACTGCCAGATGTCGTTAACTATCGAGTGATGTTCAAGAATGCGCAGCTGTGGCCACAGTACCGCGGCAACCCAAATGATGGGGTCTGCGTCGAGATCTATGAGCACTGGCTTGATATCGCGCCCGAGGAGGCCTCATGAGTACGAATCATCACGACCATGATCATGCGCACGATCACGATCATGAGCATTTACCCGAGACGCCGTTTGACCCGAGCTACTTTCAGTTGATGGAAACCGTGGTGCGCGAGCTGCTGATTGAGAAAGGGCTGATGCAGCCCGAAGATATCCGCCAAGCCGTTGACATGATGGACTCGCGAACTGGCTCCGAGCGCGCCGCCCGGGTGGTGGCGCGGGCATGGAAAGATCCCGAATTCAAGGCATTGCTCTTGAGTGATCCGTTTGCCGCATGCGAGCAGCTTGGCATTAGTTCAGGTGACTATAAGATGCCGGGTGAGTTGCGCGTCGTTGAGAACACCCCGGGCACGCACAACGTGATTGTGTGCACGCTTTGCTCGTGTTATCCAAGGTTTTTGATGGGGATTCCGCCTGACTGGTACAAGAGCCGTTCCTACCGTTCGCGTATGGTGGTCGAGCCACGTGAGGTGCTCAAAGAGTTTGGCACCCAGGTCCCCGAAGATGTCGCGGTGGTGGTGCATGACTCAACGGCAGACCTGCGGTTTTTAGTGTTGCCGCTGCAACCTGCTGGCACCGAGCATCTCTCGGAGCAAGAGTTGGCAGAGTTGATCACTCGTGATGCCTTAATTGGCGTGACCACAGTGAAGGCTCAGGCTGCATAGACGCAGTGTTCGTCTGTGCGCGTTCAGTCAGACAGCTCGGCTGTTCTGGCAAAGATTCGCGCAGGCGCACCGTCTGCCTGTTCAATATTGAGCGCGCCGCAGACGACTTCAACGCGTTGTCCTGCGAGCATTGAGCAATCAGCCAGGTTTTCAACGATCAGTACGCCTTTGCTCATCAAGGCTCGGTGCACTGGATAATCAAACCCATCTGGTCTGAGCGCAAATGGCAGCTCAGGACTGACAAAGTCGATTCCGACCCACTTGATCTGGTGCGCCAAGATCCAGTCAACGGCGTCTGCGGCGAGGTAAGGGTTATCGAAGTAGGACGGCTGGCCAAATTTTTTGGCCCATCCGGTACTTAGCAGCAAAATGTCGCCGGGGTTGATGGCAGGTTGCGCGCCCTCTAGGTCATGGGCAGTAATCGCTGAGCGCTCACTGACTTGAATCGGCCACACGACACCACTGCCGTGAAAATAGTGTTCCGGTATGTCGTGCATGGTTGGGCCATCGATAAGCACATGGGCCGGGGCATCGATGTGCGTGCCTAGATGGCACACCATGTCGATGCGCGTGACATTCAGGATGTCAGGTCCGAGATTTAGAACGCGTTCAAAGGACGGTTTGGGAAATATTTTTGGCACCGGTATGTTCTCGTGAAGACGGTGAGTCAGATCGTGCCAGCCGCCGGTGGCGCGCAAGTTGCGGGCTTGTGTTTGTGTAGGCCAACCAAGCCAGCCACGATGTTGGTTATTGGGGCAGTCACACATGTGTTTTCCTGATAAAGAATGAGCTTGGCGGGCACACCCGGTTTAAAACGCTTTCCGACCGGTGCCTTGTTCATGCATACTACGACACCAAATTCAATACGCAAAGACGTCTATTGGGGGAGCTATGGATAAATATTCTGCAGATGCTGAGGTCTTTCATAAGCAAAGCTTTGGCACACCTTTGGTTTGGCCGCCGCGGTTTGGCTTATTGATCGTGGATTTTGTGCGCGGGTTTACCGATCCCGATGTTTTCGGCGGCTACAACACAGCCGAAGCAGCACAAAACACGGTCGCGGTTTTGCAAACATTCAGGGCGCAACAGTTACCGGTTGTCTTTACACGTATCGTGTTCGCCGATGATGCCTCTGATGCCAATGTTTTTAGTGAAAAAGTACCTGCGATGTTGGCGCTCACCGAGACCCACCCTGACAGTCAGGTCGTCGACATCCTCGCACCCATCAAAGGCGAGTTGGTTTTGAATAAGACAGTGCCTTCGGCATTTTTCGGCACGAATCTTGCTCCGTACTATGCGTTGCACGGCGTGCGCTCAGTGGTTATTTGCGGTGCGACTACCAGTGGTTGCGTGCGTGCTTCGGCTGTGGACGCGATGTCTCACGGGTTAAAACCCATCATTGTGTCTGATTGCGTTGGCGATCGGGTGCAGTCCGCGCATGAAGCTAGCTTGCGTGACATGGACATGAAATATTGTTCGGTTATCACCGCCCAAGAGTTGCTCGCACACTTGGCGAGTAACTAAGTTCAGTTCTTTTGCATAAATAGACGAAAGGAGAGTGATCTTGAAGCAGTACGACATTTTTGTGGATTCGGTGTGGGGTCCTTCAGGCACCGGCGAGTACTTTGACTCGGAAAACCCGTTTACTGGCAAAGCCTGGGCCAAGATCCCGCGCTGCGATGCCAACGACGTCGACCGTGCGGTCAAGGCGGCTTATGCGGCCTACGATAAGGGGCCGTGGGCTGAAATGACTGCGACCGGGCGCGGGGCACTGCTGCGCAAGCTTGGCGACTTGATTGCCGAGAACGCCGAATTGCTCGCTGATACCGAGGTCACCGACAACGGCAAACTAAAGGCCGAGATGTATGGCCAGATGCAGTATTTGCCGCAGTGGTTTTATTATTTTGGTGGCTTGGCTGACAAAGTTGAGGGTGCCAACATTCCGATTGATAAGCCAGGCTTTTTTAATTTCACACAGTATGAGCCGTTGGGCGTAGTCGCTGTGATTACGCCTTGGAACTCACCCCTGTTATTGGCATGCTGGAAAATTGCGCCCGCGCTTGCCGCAGGCAACACGATCGTGGTCAAGCCCTCGGAATTCACCTCGGCTTCCATGCTCGAGTTTGCCAAGCTTGTCGATCGTGCTGGGTTTCCCAAAGGGGTTTTTAACGTCGTGACTGGCTTTGGGCAAGACGTGGGATCAGCGCTCGTTGAGCATCCCAAAGTCGCGCGTATCGCCTTTACGGGCGGTGAGATTGGCGGGGTTAAAGTGTATGAGGCGGCCGCACGCGGTTTAAAGCCCGTGTCGCTTGAGCTCGGTGGCAAGTCGCCTAACATCGTGTTTGCCGATGCCAACATTGACAACGCAGTTCGCGGTGCAGTGGCTGGTATTTTTGCAGCGACAGGACAAACCTGCATGGCAGGCTCGCGCTTGTTGGTGCACGAAAGCATTCACGATGAGTTCGTCGAAAAGCTGCTCGCGCTTGCTAAAACCGCCAAGATGGGTAACCCGCTTCAAAGCGATACGACTGTCGGTCCGGTGACGACTCGCCCGCAGTTTGAGAAAGTCTTGTCCTACATCGATATTGCCAAATCCGAGGGCGCCAAGTGCGTGCTTGGTGGCGAGGCAGCCAAACGAGCGGAGTGCGGTGATGGGTGGTTTGTCGAGCCAACGGTCTTTACCAACGTGACCAATGACATGCGCATCGCACAAGAAGAGGTCTTTGGCCCAGTCTTATCGATCATCAAGTTCAGCACCGATGAGCAGGCCGTCGAGATTGCCAACGATGTGATGTACGGTTTGGCTGCAGGCGTTTGGACGCAGGACATTAGCCGCGCTTTGACCATGGCCAAGCGTATTCGTGCCGGTACGCTATGGGTCAATGCCTATCGCGTGGTCAGCTATATGACGCCATTTGGCGGCTACAAACGCTCCGGTATTGGGCGTGAGAATGGCCAAGAGATGATCAAGGAGTATCTGCAAGTCAAAAGCGTTTGGATTAATACCAACAAGGAAATCCCTAACCCCTTTGTGCTTGGTTGATCGTCCTTTAAGCTAGATAGAAACCCGCCTGTGCGATAAGCCTGGCGGGTTTTTTTAGTGTCGCTAAGACAGCGCCACAATGATGGGGCCCCAGACGGCAAATAAAACGTTTGAGACGGCGTAGCAAACCGTAAAACCAATGACGGGCGTCTGACTGCCAGACTCCTCGATGATGGTGTTCATGGATGCTGCTTCGGTCTGAGCGCCCGCAATACCGCCGAGCAAGATCAGTGGATGCAGCTTTAAAAGGTATCGGCCGGCATAAAACGCCACGATGGGTGGAATCAAGGTCACAAACACGCCGGCAATCAGAAGGGACAGTCCGTGTTCTTGCATCGCTTCAATGGCGCGAGGCCCGGCCATCAAGCCGACCACGGCGGCAAAGGCCGT
>SKIZ01000021.1 GCA_007116135.1 Burkholderiaceae bacterium | reverse complement strand
TGCTCATCCACACACCAATGCGACATCAAATGCCCACACTTATCGGTTGTTATGTTGTTAAAGAGCGGTGCCGTCACTTGGACTGGCAAGCAGCTAGCGCAAAAGCGAATCAAACAAAACTCGACAGAACTCTTTAACGAGTCCGCCGACATCTGTAGTGATCTTGGATAATCTTGACCGGATTGGCCGAAGAAACCTGCTCATGCTACCGACTGCGCTTCGCTGAAAATAATTACGTCAGCGAAGAAACGAGATTATGCAGAAATTATTTCCGCGTGTCAAATGGTATTGCACAAACACGACAAAATTATTCGACCCTTGCAGGCGACCAGGGTCACTTGAGCAGGGTCGCAAATTTGCCTTGGACCTTTTGCACCTTAGGTGCCACGACAAATTGACAGTACCCCTGGCCCGGGTTGCGTGCAAAAAAATTGTGGTGGTAGGCCTCAGCCACCCAGAAACGGGCAGCAGGCAGCACCTCGGTGCACACGGGCGCTGCATATGATCCATCTTGGTTAAGTCGCTCTATCGTCTGAACGGCCGCTTGTTGTTGAGCCTGATCCTGATAAAAAATAGCGGACTGATACTGGGGGCCAACATCATTGCCCTGACGACCCGGCGTGGTGGGATCGTGCGTCGCGAAAAAGACGTCCAACAGCGTCTGGAAAGAGATCGCCTGCGGGTCAAACGAAATCCGAACGACCTCGATATGACCGGTATTTTTTTCGCAAATTTGCTCATAGGTCGGATGATCCACATGCCCACCACAGTAGCCCGGCTCAACCGATTGGACACCTCGCAACGCCAGGAAAACCGCCTCAGTGCACCAAAAGCACCCACCACCCAAAACCGCTGTCTGCATTAATCAGTCTCCTTGATCAATCCGGCTTTTGCTGCAAGCTCAGAATAAAAAGCGTCATGTCCAGCGCCTCTTGTTCAGAGACGTGCGGTTGTGCCGGCATCGGGATGGCGCTCCACTTGCCGCGATTGCCGTGACGAATCGAATTCACCAGCATCGGTATGGCGACCTCGCGATCCGGCGCATACCGGTTGGCAATATCGACAAACGCAGGTCCAACACGGCGGCGATCGACTTGGTGGCACCCCAGACAGGTCTTGTCCCGCATCAACCGCATACCGTCCTCAAACACCAAGACCTCAGCGGCACCGAGCGCGGGAATCAGGGCAAACAGCAGCGCTACTGCGCCAACACTACTGTTCAAACGCATCGGTCACCGCGCCTTTGCTGGCACTGCTTGCCAACTTACCAAACTTTGCCATCACGCCCCGGGTGTACCGCGGTGCGGGCTGCTGCCAACTCTGGCGCCGCCGCTCAATCTCCTCTGGCGCGACATGAAGCTCTAACACTAATCGATGGGCGTCGATCGTGATCGAATCACCCTCTTGCACCAAGGCGATCGTGCCGCCGACATAAGCCTCGGGGGCCACGTGGCCGACAACCATCCCCCAGGTGCCGCCAGAGAAACGCCCATCGGTAATCAACCCCACACTCTCTCCGAGTCCTTGGCCAACCAAAGCAGAGGTCGGCGCAAGCATTTCACGCATACCCGGGCCACCCTTGGGACCCTCATATCGAATCACCACCACATCACCAGCTTTGATTTGCTTATCCATGATCGCTTGCATGGCAAGATCCTCGGAGTCAAACACGCGCGCTGGGCCGGTAATGACTGGGTTTTTCAAGCCAGTGATCTTCGCCACTGCACCCTCGGTAGCTAAGTTGCCTTTCAAGATAGCGAGATGCCCATGGCTGTAGACCGGATTGTCCATTGGTCGAATGACGTCCTGATCAGCCGGCGGCTGGTCCGGCACATCTTTGAGCACTTCGGCAATCGTCTGACCTGTAATCGTGACGCAATCGCCATGCAGCAAGCCGGCATTGAGTAGCAATTTCATCACCTGGGGAATACCGCCTGCCCGATGCAAATCGACCGTCAGATATTTGCCCGATGGTTTCAAGTCACACAAAACCGGCACCCGTTGGCGGATCCGCTCGAAATCATCAATTGTCCAGGGCACTTGCGCGGCGTGGGCGATTGCCAGGTAATGCAATACCGCGTTGGTTGAGCCCCCGATTGCCATGATCACAGACACCGCATTTTCGATCGACTTCTTGGTGATGATCTCGCGCGGCAACCGATTGTGTCGAACGGCATCGACCAGAACCTCGGCGGCTTTTCTGGCGTTATCAATCGCTTCACCGTCCTCATTGGCGGCCGTCGACGAATAAGGCAGGCTCATTCCCATGGCCTCAAATGAAGAGCTCATCGTGTTGGCGGTATACATCCCGCCACAGGAGCCTGAACCTGGAATGGCCTTTTGCTCAATCGCCTTGAAATCCTCAGCGCTCATGCGTTGCATTGTGAACTCACCGACCGCCTCAAAAACGGACACGATGTTCAAATCCTTGCCTTTGTAATGACCGGGCTTGATGGTTCCGCCGTAGACATAGATGGCAGGAACGTTCATGCGCGCGATCGCAATCATTCCACCGGGCATATTCTTGTCGCACCCGCCAACAATCACAACGCCGTCCATCCACTGACCCTGCACGGCCGTCTCGATACAGTCCGCAATCACCTCACGCGATACCAATGAAAACTTCATGCCCTCGGTACCCATGGACATCCCGTCCGAAATCGTCGGGACACCAAATACCTGCGCGTTGCCCTTGGCTGCCCGAATCGCTTGGACCGCCGCGTCAGTCAGCGGTTGTAATCCGCTGTTGCAAGGCGTGATAGTGGAGTGACCATTGGCCACACCAATCATTGGGTTCTGAAAGTCACTTTCCTTGTAGCCCATGCCGTAATACATCGCACGGTTAGGCGCCCGGGCAACCCCTTCGGTGATATGACTCGAACGTTCGAATTTAGACATGAGACTTTCCCACTACGGTTAAGGTTGATCGATGTTCTTCGGTGTCAAGCTATTATGATGAATCTTCATATCATACCGTCCCTGAAATGCTGCCGTATCCCGAAATAAATCCCGTCGCATTTGAATTAGGTCCACTATCAGTGCACTGGTACGGACTGATGTACCTCGTTGGTTTTGGTAGCGCCTGGCTGCTGGGACGCTGGCGCGTCACCCATGGGCTGACACGCGTCAAACTCGTGGACTTTGAAGACATGCTGTTTCTGGCCATGCTGGGTGCCATCATTGGGGGCAGGCTTGGTTTCGCTCTGTTTTACCAGCCGGGCTATTACCTCAGAAACCCGTTTGAAATATTCTTTCTATGGCAAGGCGGCATGTCGTTTCACGGCGGGTTGCTCGGCGTCTTGGTGAGCTTGTTTTTTTTCGGCAGACGAAAGCAGTATCGGTTTCTGGAGCTTGGCGACCTCATCGCACCACTGGTGCCCCTGGGTTTGGCGGCCGGGCGACTGGGCAACTTCATTAACGGAGAGCTTTGGGGTCGTCCCACAGATGTTGCCTGGGCAATGATCTTTCCGGCGGCACAGGACAACATCGCGCGACACCCTTCGCAACTCTATCAATTCGCTCTCGAAGGGCTTTTGTTGTTTGGCATCGTTTGGTGGTTCGCCCGCAAGCCGCGGGCGGTTGGCCAAGTCAGCGGCGTGTTTTTGATCGGCTACGGCACCTTGCGTTTTTTGGCAGAGTTCACTAGGGAACCAGATGCCTTTTTGGGACTGCTGTGGGCCAACCTAAGCATGGGCCAATGGCTCAGCATACCGATGATTTTGCTCGGTTTGTGGCTTTTGAAGTTTGATTCGAAACGATCCAACAAAATGGGCGCATGACCACTGTCATGCGCCCTCGTCTAATGCCCCGCTCGTGCCGTCTAGACCGGCATCTCGAACCCTAAGTTCAAGTCGGCCACCTCGTGAGAGACTTCGAGCGCATCTAACGAAGAGACGCGCATTCCTGTCAAACAAACCAGCGACCTATGTGCCATAAGCATCGGTTCAGAGAATATATGGTCAAGTCACGAACACAGCAGGGACAACCGGAAGAAGCTGATAGTTAATTATACGGCCCTGGCTCGCTACGCGGGGTCGATGGCATCAAGAATTGCATGAATATCATCAATCTTTCGCTTAAAGTCCCCAACCGAGGCGCTTCCAAGCGGACCATCAGGCGTCTTGACCATCAATAATTCAGCAGCGATCTGTATGGCGACCATGACTGCAATCTTCTCGTTGCCACTGACCTTACCTGCTCCTTGAATCTTGCCAGCGAGTTGACCGACGTGGGCTACTGCTGCCTCGAGCGTCGGCTTTTCATCAACCGAGCACGCCAAAGAGTACTCCCGGCCCAAAATGTTGGTCTTTACCGTTTCCATCAAGAAGACTCCGCAGATGCCGCGCCCGGCAATTTCTCAAGCACCGTGTCAATCCGTTGTCGCGCCTTTTGGTTGACCTCCCTTAATCGACGAACCTCATCGTCTCGGGACTTCAACGTCGTCTGCATCGTCTCGTTTTCCTGTCGAAACAGATCTAACGTGCCTTGCAAGGCAGTCCGATCTTCAGAGGCCTTCTTTTGGGCCTGGTCAGCCAATGTCTTGGCAGAGCCTAAAGACTCAGTGAGCTGCTGTTGTCGAGTCAGTTCAGCTTGCAGCCGATTAGCCAGCTCATCGCGCTCGGCCAAGACCGTTGCGAGCTGTTGATTTAACTGCATCGACGAAGCCTGTAGGGCCTGGAACTGAACCGCCAGAGCTTGGATGCGTTTAGTGAGGGTATCTAGATCTTCGAGCATGCCGCTATCGTAAATCAATTATTGGCCACGGTGAGCTGTGTTTTTGTACACTTGGTCAATCAAGCTCACCTTACCTAACATCTTTGAGTGGAGACGCTATGTCTGAGGCCAGCATTGAACCGCGCGAATATGACTCGCCGTCACCGAAAAAGGTCGCCTTCCTAGGCTTAGGGGTCATGGGATTGCCCATGGCTGGTCACTTAGCGAAAGCCGGTCATGATGTCACGGTTTACAACCGCACGACAGCCAAAGCGCAGGCTTGGTGTGAGGAGTTTGGAGGTGCCAGCGCCCCCACGCCAAGGCAGGCCGCCCAAGGCGCTAGCGTTGTTTTTTGCTGCGTGGGCAACGATGATGACCTGCGCAGCGTGGTCCTAGGTGACGATGGCGCGTTAGGCGCGATGGCTACAGGCACCGTCTTTGTTGATCACACAACAGCCTCAGCCAATGTGGCACGCGAGCTCTCGAGCATCGCAGCCCAGCAGGGCGTTGGTTTCATTGATGCGCCGGTCTCCGGGGGGCAGGCTGGTGCCGTCAATGGTGCGCTGACCGTGATGTGCGGCGGTGCGCCTGAGACGTTCGAGCGCATCCGACCGCTAGCCATGCATTACTCGCGCGCTGTGACTCTGATCGGTGAGTCTGGTGCGGGGCAATTGGCCAAAATGGTGAATCAGATTTGTATTGCAGGGCTTGTTCAAGCCCTTTCGGAAGGGATTGCGTTTGGTCAAGCCGCCGGACTGGATATGAAACTAGTGCTCGATGTCATCAACAAAGGCGCAGCACAAAGTTGGCAAATGGATAACCGCGGACACACCATGGTGGACGATCGATTTGATTTTGGATTTGCCGTGGACTGGATGCGAAAAGACCTCGGGCTGGTTCTTCAAGAGGCTCGGCATAACGGCGCTCGAGTGCCGGTGACCGCGCTGGTTGACCAGTTCTACGCCGACGTCCAAAAGCTGGGCGGCGCGCGCTGGGACACCTCAAGCCTGGTCAAGCGGCTGCGCTAGGTTGCTCGAACCAGCCTGGCGCGCAGCGAGTCGTCCTCGGCCTTGACGGGGCTTCGATAGGTAGGCAGACAACTCCTGCAGCGCCTGGTGATAGACACCGCGCTTGAACTCGATGACTGTATCAAGTGATATCCAGTACTGACTCCAGCGCCAAGCATCAAACTCAGGATGCGCAGTTGCTCGCAAACTCACATCGCAGTCGCGCCCAACCAAGCGCAACAGAAACCAGATTTGCTTCTGGCCTCTGTAATGACCACGAGACTCGCGCCGAATGAAATGGTTCGGCACTTCATAACGCAACCAATCCTTAGTGCGCCCCAAAATTCGCACGTGCTCAGGGCGCAAGCCTACCTCCTCGTGAAGCTCACGAAACATAGCCTGCACGGGGCTTTCCCCGTGTTTGATGCCGCCCTGTGGAAACTGCCAAGCATGCTCCCTGACCCGCTTGCCCCAGAAAACCTGGTTTTTTTGGTTAACAAGGATAATGCCGACATTGGGGCGGTAACCTTCGCGATCCAGCATCGCCGCACCCGTCGAATTCAATACAATGCTTTAGATTATACGTAGTCCGTGTCATTTCAATCTACTAGATAACCCCAAGGCCCCATGCGCGCATCCGCTTTTCATATCAGCACCGTCAAAGAAGCCCCTAACGACGCCGAAGTCTCAAGCCATCAGCTGATGATCCGTTCGGGCATGATCCGAAAGCTCGCCGGCGGTATCTATACTTACATGCCGCTCGGGTTGCGATCCATACGAAAAGTCGAAAACATCATCCGCGAGGAGATGAATGCTGCGGGCGCGCTCGAATTGCTCATGCCTATTGTGCAACCAGCTGAACTTTGGCAGGAGTCTGGTCGCTGGGAAAAATATGGCCCTGAGTTGCTGCGCATTCAAGACCGGCACGGCCGAGACTTCCTCTTGCAACCGACCTCTGAAGAGGTCGTCACCGACATCGCACGCAATGAAATCAAAAGCTGGCGGCAACTGCCGGTGAACTTCTATCACATACAGACCAAGTTCAGAGACGAGCGCCGGCCTCGTTTCGGAGTCATGCGCGGCCGAGAATTCACGATGAAAGACGCCTACTCGTTTGACCGCGATGCACAGGGGGCTCTAAAAAGCTATCAAGCCATGTTTGACGCCTACGTCCGAATCTTTAGCCGCTTGGGCTTGACGTTTCGTGCCGTGGCTGCTGACACGGGCGCCATCGGCGGCTCCTCAAGCCACGAATTTCAAGTCATTGCCGACATTGGCGAGGACCTGATCGTTTATGACCCCCAGAGTGACTACGCCGCCAACATAGAGCTGGCTCAAGCGCCATGCCTGGTCCAAGAGCGTCAGCCCCCGAGTCAGGCCATGCACAAGGTTCACACGCC
>SKIZ01000137.1 GCA_007116135.1 Burkholderiaceae bacterium | reverse complement strand
GTGCTGGTCTATCGCGTCAAAGAAGACTAAACGGCTTGAGTCACTGCGCACCCCTTGGGGTGCCCGAGCGCACTGGTGCCGTTGAAATCCGGACATAGACCGAGGGCACTGCACCGGTCTTGCGTCGGTGACTTATGATGTAAGACGCGACGATTGCCTCGCTCATTCAATCAGGAGAATACACATGACAGTCAAAGTTGGAGATCGGGTGCCAGAGGGCACATTGACCGAGTTCGTTGAAACGGAAACCGCGGGTTGCGCATTGGGCCCTAATGATTTCAAGGTGTCCGATCTGGTCAAGGGCAAAAAAATTCTGATGTTTGCCGTGCCAGGCGCATTCACACCGACTTGCTCAGCCAAGCACGTGCCGAGCTTTTTGGAGAACTTTGATGCAATCAAAGCCAAGGGTGTCGATGAAATTTGGTGCGTCGCAGTCAATGATGCGTTTGTCATGGGCGCATGGGGCCGTGATCAAGGTGCTGGCGGCAAGGTGCGCATGTTGGCCGATGGCGCAGCCGCCTGGACCCAAGCCATGGGTCTGACACTCGATCTAACCGCTCGCAACATGGGTGTGCGTTCGCAGCGCTATGCCGCTTTGTTTGACGATGGCGTCATCAGTGCCTTGGCCATCGAAGAGCCAGGTGCCTTTGAGGTCAGCTCCGGGCAGGCCATGCTCAAGCACCTCTGAGTGCAAGCGCCGTTGCGGCGCTGACACACATCTTTAGCCGGTGCGCGGTCTTGGCACCGGCTTTTTCATGGTGTGTACGCAACAAAGCGCCACTGGCGCTTCGATTTCTTTTGATGTCTGTGCCTTGGGCACGTTATCCTGTGCGAACAGCCCTGTTTTCTATGTTTGCCACCCTCGCTTCCTTTTCCTCGCTATTTTTGTCTACGCTGGTCATGCTGATCGGCGTGGGGCTCTTTAACGTCTATATTGGATTGCGACTGTCGCAAGACGGCGTGAGCGAAGTCTGGATTGGCGCGCTGATGTCAGCCTACTATTTGGGTTTGGTGATCGGCAGCCGCTTTGGGCACCGCATGATTGTTCGGGTCGGGCATGTGCGCGCTTTCGCCGCGGCTGCGGCGACTTGCTCGGTGATGGTGCTGGTACAGACGCTGGTCGCTGAAAAAGAGGCATGGTTGCTGTTTCGCTTGATTGCCGGTGCTGCCATGGCAGTGCAATTTATGGTGCTTGAGAGTTGGCTCAATGAGCAAATTGAAAACGAGCATCGCGGCCGGGTGTTTTCGGTCTACCTGGTGATGTCTGGGCTGGGCGTGGCGATCGGTCAAATGGCCATCACGCTATATCCCGAACTCGGTCTGCGGCCTTTGATTTTGGTGGCAATTTGTCACGTCGTTGGATTGATTCCAATCGTCTGGACCGTGCGTTTGCACCCGGCACCGCAATTGCCAACGCCTTTGGACTTCGGCTACTTTTTGCGGCGCGCGCCAGCGGCGATTTTGACGATGTTTGTGGCCGGCAATATTTCGGCTGCCTTCTATGCCTTGGCACCGGTATACGTGATCGGCATGCAATTTAGCACCAACGTGGTCGCAGCCTTTATGTCGATCGCGGTGGTGGCAGGTTTGATGGCACAGTGGCCCATGGGTTGGATATCGGATCGCGTGCCGCGTGAGCGCCTGATTCTTCTCAATGGCGGGGTGCTCACATTTGCGACCCTATTGCTGTGGGGCTGGTTGCCAATTCCATTTTGGCTGCTCATGAGTGTGGCGGCGATTTCTGGTGTGGCGCAATTCACGTTGTATGCGTTGGCAGGCTCTTACGCCAACGATCTGGTGGCACCGGATCGTCGGGTTGGGCTCAGCGCAGTGCTTTTGATGTCGTTTGGTTTTGGCGCGTGTATCGGGCCATTACTTGCTGGCGGTCTGATGCGTATGACTGATGTCAATATGTTCTACGCGTTTATGACCGGATGTGGTTTGTTGCTCGTGGCCACCGCGCTGTACGTTGGCAAAGCCAATCGAAAGCTCATGGCAAGCAATGCACGCGAGTGAGCACAATGAATGGCTGTGACAGCCAGCTTAGCTTTATTACCCGAGCGGGAAAAACAAGATCACTGCGCCAGCGGCAATGAGAGCCATACGACGCACAAGCTCGCCAGGGGCAATCAGGCCGTAAGACACCAGTGTGGTCGCTAGCCCCACCTTGGCCATGGCGATGAGCGCCTGCACCGGCTCATTGCCAAACTCGATTAGGTTTGGTGTCGAGATCATGCCCAAGGGGATGAGATAAAGTCCCACGCCAAGTGCCATGGCTTTGACAGCGACTTTGAGCCAGTTTTCTTCGACCATGCCGGCGGCGATAAAAACAGCGCCGCAAACCGGTGGCGTGATGGTCGAGAGCAGGGCGAACCAGAACACAAACAGATGCGTCTGTAACAGCCCCAAGCCAAGCTCGGTTAACGCTGGGCCGGCCACCGAGACACAAATCACGTAGGCCGCAGTCGTTGGCACTTCCATGCCAAGCAACAGACACGTCAATGCCGTCAGAAGGACAGCTGGCCACAATAGCCCGCCTGAGCCCGACAGAATCACCGAGGTGATCTTCACGCCCAGTCCGGTGGTGCCCAAAACGCCAATAATGATCGAGGCGCAAATAATGATGGCTGCAATCATCGATACCTGCTGCCCGGACGTCAGCGCAGCCTGACAGACTCGGCCAACAATGGCACGCGGATCAAACCGGAACTGATCATCGGTTAGCAACAACAAACCGGCTGCGACAATCGCCATGCAGGCGGCGTATTGCGGCGTAAAGCGCATGCCGAACATGCCGTAGAGCAGTACCGCAAAGGGCACTGCAAAAAATCCGGTGGTAATGAGTACGATTTTGGTGCCAGGGCGCTCCGAAGCCGGCACGCCGGGCAAGTCGTAGCGTTTGGCATAGGCATTGATGCCAATCCATACGGCCACAAAGTAGAGAATTGCCGGCAACAAAGCGGCCAACATGATTTGGTCGTAGGGCACACCCGTGAGCTCGACCATCACAAAGGCCCCGGCGCCCATGAGCGGGGGCATGATTTGTCCGCCCGAAGAGGCCACCGCTTCGACGGAGCCGGCCAAAGACTTCGGGTAGCCTAGTCTGCGCATGGCTGGCAAGGTGATAGCGCCGGTGGAGGCCACATTGGCCGAGGCCGAACCAGAGATGGAGCCAAACATGGCCGAAGACAGCACGGATACCTTAGCGGCTCCGCCGGTTAAGCGTCCGGCCACGGCTGCGGCCACATTCATAAAGCCCGCACCGGCTTGGCCGGCGTTTAACACTGCACCAAAGATCACAAATATCGCCACAATGGTCACTGAAACCCCAGTCAGGCTGCCCCAGACACCACCTTCGGTGATCGTTAACGTGCCTAAGAAGCTCTCAATTGGCATGCCGCCATGGCCGAACTCACCTGGAATATGTTGGCCGTAAAGCCCGTAGATCAGCATCACCGCGGCAATGGCTGGCAAGGGCCAGCCAACAGCGCGGCGCGCCATCTCGATGGTCACCACCAACAGGGCCAGGGCCAGCATGATCTGGGTCGCACCATGAATGCGCCCGTACTGATCAAGCAGTTGTTCGTGGTTTAGCGCCACCGAGGCGCAAGCGACCAAACCGACCAGACAAAACAGCCAGCTGATCCAGTCGGCTTGCTGCCCAGCCGGGCGCCAGAGGAAAATCCAAGGTAGCGCCAAAGCCATGTGCACCGGCCGGCTCACCAGGTTGGGCACTAGGCCAGCAAAGATTAACCAAAGGTGAAAGGCGATGGTGACAATGCCCAGAACCGGCCAGATGATGTTGCGAGCAGCGATTACGGACATTGTCGTTGATGCGAGTTCAAGCGATTTGACTTACTGGTTTGCGGCAGTCAGAGGAAAGTTGTTTTCTTGGTAGTAACGCAAGGCACCGGGGTGAATCTTGCCAGGAATGTTCGCCAACATGTCTGGCGTGACGCCTTTCCACCAAGCTGCGGTCTGACCCATGCGATCGCGTTCTTGCCAGAACGTTTTTGTCAGCTCGTAGGCCACATCATCGCTCATGTCCACCGTGGTGTAGGCGATCACAGGCAGCGACGTGGTGTTAATCGGTGCGTCTTGGCCTTTGTAGGTGCCTGCCGGAATGGTCACGCGTGCAGCGCCGGTTTGTTCAATTTGCGCATCGGTCAGCGATAGCACCGTGACTGGCGAGCTTGCCGCGGCTTCTAGCACGTTGGGCGCGGGAAACGAGCTTGCGGTCACAAACGCGTCAATTTGCCGGTTTCTGAGTGCTGGCACGGCATTGCTTAGTTCGACGTTAGACAGATTGACCTGACCATCTAGGCCAAAGAGCTCGAGGTAGCGCTCGCCTTCACGTGCTGAGAAAGTGCCGCGACCGATCAAGACGTTTTTGCCTTTCATGTCGGCAAATTCGTTAATGCCAGCGTCGCGATGCACCACAAAGTGCATGGTCAAAGACGGAATCGGAAACAGGGCGCGGATGTTTTCATAGTTTGGCGAAGGGTTCTTCTCGAACGGACCCGCGTTATTCATGGCGCTAGTGACCAAACCGGGCGGCGTGGTGAAGACGTAATTGCCTTTGCGAGTCGCCGCTTCCATGACGTTTTGAACTGAACCCTGGCTCTCTTCAACGGTGATGATGATTTGACCGTTGGTGCCTTGGCGCAAGGCTTGCGCCAATTCAACGCCCATCTGGTAGTAAGAGGTGCCGGCTTTGGCCGACTTGTAGGTCACACGCGTGTCTGCAACAACAGCGCTTGCCGCCCCAAGGCTCAAGGCTGCGAGCACGGCTGGCAGGAGGAATTTTTTGCTTTGCATGCGGATGTCTCCGTTTATGAGAAATAACTTGCGGGATTATAGGCGGCTTAGTACTAGGCTGCAGTCAGGCTTGTACCAATAGGCAGGCGCAGTGGGCAAAAAAAAACGCCTGACACAGGCGTTTTATCTTTGGCGGAGCGGACGGGACTCGAACCCGCGACCCCCGGCGTGACAGGCCGGTATTCTAACCAACTGAACTACCGCTCCGCAGCGGTACTAGATACTGCATAAAAATGTGGCGTCCCCTAGGGGATTCGAACCCCTGTACCCACCGTGAAAGGGTGGTGTCCTAGGCCTCTAGACGAAGGGGACCCGGACCTAACATCATTACTGTTACTCATTATCGCTGATACTGGTGGAGGTAAGCGGGATCGAACCGCTGACCTCTTGCATGCCATGCAAGCGCTCTCCCAGCTGAGCTATACCCCCAGAACCGGCGAAGAACGAAATTATGCATCAAAGCGCCGCTCTTGGCAAACGACAGGTCATTCCAATATGACAGGCCTCTGAAGGATGTCTCGTGTTTCTAACACGAGATGCGTCTAAAGCGTGCTTGCTTTTGTTTTCGATCGAGCCCACTGAGATGCAAAAAACCGGTGCTTACGCCTTAAAAGGACTCGTTAAAGACTGTTCATAGCCTTGCAGCGCATTTTTTTCTCGATCCAGATAATCGGCCACTGCTTGGGCAAACCCGCTGTGTGCCAGCCAATGGGCCGAGCACGTTTGCACCGGTGTGAAGCCGCGGGCGATTTTGTGCTCGCCTTGAGCGCCGCCTTCAAAGACATCGATTTGGTGCTCGATAGCCCACTCGATCGGTTGGTAGTAGGCGAGCTCAAAGTGCAGGCAATCGATGTGCTTGATTTGGCCCCAGTATCGGCCATAGATGCGCTTTGACGCTTTGCCAGTGGCGGGGTCAGTGACGCTGTCGATCAAAAGCAAGGCGCAGGCCACTGGCTGCTCATCAATGAACCCCATGGTCAACAAACAACAGGCCGGATCGATCAGGTCAAAGAATTCGCGTTTTAGGTAAGGGGGGTTGCCGCGCTCGGCATAGGTATTGGCATAACACCGATAGAAAAAGTCCCAGTCGCTCGCCTTGATTTCATCAGCGCTTTTGGTGATGCACTGCACCGCGGCTTGGGCGACTTTGCGACGCTCGGCGCGGATTTTTTTCCGTTTGGGCTGCGTCAGCTGTGCCAGAAATGCGTCAAACGATGGCCAGCCTTGGTTGAACCAGTGAAACTGGGTGTGATGGCGTGCCAGGCAACCCGCATCGATGAGCGCGTCTTGCTCCAGGGTGTTGGTGTAGAGCACGTGCAGTGACGACAGTTTGGTGGCCTTGACGGTTTTAATCAATGCTTGGGCTGCCAGCGACCTGTGAGCCGGTGCGCACAAGAGTCGCGCGCCAGTCACTGGCGTAAAAGGGGTCGCACAAAGCCACTTGGGGTAGTAGTTCAGGCCAGCACGCTCATAGGCGTCAGCCCATGCCCAGTCAAAGACGAATTCGCCATAGGAGTGGCCCTTGGCATACATCGGCACTAAAGCGAGCACCCGGTCTTGGTCGTCTTGCATGACCACGTGCTGGGCTTGCCAACCTGTGGCAGGGCAAACACTATTGGATTGCTCAAAGGCCGATAAGAATCTGTGCGAACTTAAGACCGAACCACCGGCGAATGCGTTGAGTTCGTCCCAAGTGCTTGCGTCTATATCGTCAATTCGGTCAAGCGACCGAATCTGTATCGATTCCGTCATGAGGCAGGGGTGTCACGGTGGTGCTTGGTGGTTAAGCGTCTGCGAATCAGCGCACCCAAGAGTATGCCGTAAACCAGAACAGCAACCGGCCAGTCTCCCCAACGGGTGTAAGGAGTCAGACCTGTGTGGCCTTGTACCCGCACATCCAGATAGCCTGCGACGTAGTTGGGTAAAACCGCAATGGGTTGGCCGAATGGGTCAATCGCACCTGTCAGACCGGTGTTGGTCGCTCTGACCATCGGACGACGCGTCTCCATGCTGCGCATGCGCCCCATTTGCCAGTGTTGTCTGAGCGCAAAGCTGTCGCCAAACCAGCCCAGATTGCCAAAGTTGGCTAAAACGGTCGCGCCGCTGCGCACAGAGGGCAACAGTTCACTGCCAAAAATATCTTCATAACAAATGTTGGCGGCAATCTTTTGTGTGCCCACGATAAACGGCGGTTGGTTGATCTCACCGGCCGTAAAGTCACCTAGCGGTATTTGCATCAGGTCGATAAACCAGCGAAAGCCGCGCGGCACGAACTCACCAAACGGCACCAGGTGACGTTTGTCGTAGCGTGCGCCAG
>SKIZ01000179.1 GCA_007116135.1 Burkholderiaceae bacterium | reverse complement strand
GATCTTTTGCCCTCTTTGTTAGGTTGTTTAGATTGAAACTGTTCTCTTCCCTATACACCCGTGTCATGCAATGGTCGCGCCACCGCCACGCCCCTTGGTACCTCGGTGGCATGAGTTTGGCGGAATCGTCTTTTTTCCCCATTCCACCAGACGTGATGTTGGCGCCCATGTGTCTGGCCAACCCAGACAAAGCCTGGCGCCTGGCATGGATTACGACGATCTGCTCGGTTTTGGGCGGCTTGCTTGGCTACATCATCGGTGCGGTTGCGTTTGATGCAATCGCGCCTTGGCTGCAAACTCAGCCGCGCTATTGGGACGGCTATCTGGCCGCACTGCAGTGGTTTGAGACCTGGGGCATTCTGGCGGTATTAATTGCCGGTTTTTCGCCAATCCCATACAAGGTGTTTACGATTGCAGCCGGTGTGTTGTCCATGGCCGTGGTGCCTTTTATCCTGGCCTCACTGGTGGGACGAGGCGCACGGTTTTTCCTGGTTGCTGCCTTGATGCGTTGGGGTGGCGCGCGCATGGAAGCCCAATTGCATATCTATATCGACCGGCTCGGCTGGGTCACAGTTGGCCTGGTGGCCATCGGTGCGGTGATCTACGCTTTGGCCTAGCGTCTAGCGGTCTTTGTGGGAGTGGTAGTCGCGTCGAAAGCTCTCGCGATAGGTGAAGCGATCATAAGGGTGAACGCTCACAGCCTGCTCAAGCAACTCGCCTCGCTCATCGAGATAATCGCGCTTTAACCACAGACCGGGACTGCGTGCGGCAACACCGAGCACTTTGCTCAACGGCCCACTTAAAGCAACCGCTCGAATTTCCTGGGTAATGCTGTCAACCCGCGCGCCATACTGCTCCTCAATGTAGACGTACAACGGTTTAGCCAACCGAGCGGTGGGCAACATAATGGACCGAAACCGCGGTGCCACATAGACAGTGGTGTGTGCCATTGGCACGCCTTGTTCCTGCGCGTAGCGCAACCCCTCGATGCGCAGCCACGTCTCGCCTTCGCTGGCACCGAGCGCTTGCGCTGTGGTGGCATCAATCGGCTCAACGACGCTACGAACCACCTCGAGCGCCGTATCGACAGCGTATTGCGACAAGTCAGAAATACCCGACATGGTTTGTACGTACTGACTGACCGGCAAACTGGCCTGCACGCGTGACCCCACCCCGGGTTGGCGTGTCACCATGCCTTGGCGCACCAGCAGCTTGATTGCCTCGCGCACGGTAAATCGCGACACACCGAACTGCTCGCATAGCTCATGCTCGGTGGGTAAACGTGACCCGACCGGGTAGCGGTTAGCAGCTATTTCTTCGTACAGCGTCTGGGCTAACTGGATGTAGCGCGGTGTAGAGCCACCGCGCATCGGCGTCGAGAAATTCATACCACCTTATTTTCACGCAGAAACTGTATCTGTTTGTCTGTCAATCCCGCCGCCTCAAGCACCGCTTGCGTATCGGCACCAAGTGCCGGCGCAGCCTGATCGGGCAAACGAACGCCGGGGCAGCGTATCGGTGAGGCCACCCCAAAGTATGTTTGACCATTGTCGCCTTGGGCATGAACCACGCCTTGGCGCTCAAGAAAAAACGGGTTATCCAGAGCCTGTGCGACATCATAAACCGGCGCAGCAGGCACTTTACCCTCAAATTGCAACATCCACTGCTGCGTGGTTCTTTGCATCAGGCGCGATTCGAGCACCTCGTCGACTTTTTCCTTATTTTTTAGACGCAGCGCAAAGCTGCCGAATTGCGGATGGTCAGCCAATTCAGGTAAACCCATCTCCTGAACCAGGATGGGCCAGAACTTTTCCTTGTTGCACATAATGAAAACCCAGCCGTCGGCAGTCCGATAGAGCTGGCTTGGCACCAGCGACGGGTGAGCCGAACGCGGCAGACGTGCCGTTTCGTGACCGCCATTCATGTACCAGGTCGCGACGTACGCCAAATTATGCATGGCCACGTCATAAAGACTGACATCAATATCGCGCCCGCGGCCGGTGGCGCGCGCGCCGAGCACGGCTGAGACCAATGCCAGGGCCGCTGTGGTGCCTGTCATGAGATCAATAATCGACAACCCAAAACGCGCCGGAGGCCCGGCCGGCTCGCCAGTCAACGACAGGTAGCCCGCTTCGGCCTGCATCAAGTAGTCGTAGCCTGGCCAAGCGGCTCTGGAACCCTCACGCCCGTAGGCCGAAAGATGGGCGCAGACGATCTTTGGGTTCACCACGCTTAACTGCTCGTAAGTCACCCCGAGCTTGACTGGCAGGTCACCGCGCAGGTTGTTAAAGACGGCATCAACCTGTTTGGCAACTGTCCTTAAGGTCTCTTGCCCCTGTGCGCTTTTTAGATCCAGGCACATGCTCTTTTTATTGCGATTAAACGCCTGATAAAAGTGACTGTTCTGATCACCAAAGAAATGCGGCCCCACAAACCGACCGACATCGCCGCCGTCCTTGGGGTTCTCAATTTTGATGACGTTAGCGCCAAGGTCAGCCAAATGCTGCGTGCCAAACGGCCCAGCACCATATTGCTCAATGGCCAAAATCGTCAAACCGGCCAACGGCAAATCGCCACTCATGCCGGATTTCTCTCAATGAGCTGCTTGGCGATGATGATGCGCTGCAGCTCGTTGGTGCCCTCGCCAATGACCAGCAGCGGTGCATCACGATACAAACGCTCAACCAAATACTCCTTGGAGTAGCCGTAGCCGCCATGAATACGCATCGCTTGCATGCTGTTTTCTAATGCGGCTTCGGTGGCAAAGAGTTTGGCCATGCCTGCTTCCATGTCGCAACGCTCACCCCGGTCAAAGGACTCAGCTGCCTTGTGTGTCAAAAGCCGGGCGGCTTCGGTTCGCGTAGCCATATCGCCAAGTTTCAATTGAATCGCCTGATGTTCGGCAATCGGCTTGCCAAACGTTTTGCGAATCTGTGCATACTTCACCGACTCATCAAGCGCCGCTTGGGCAAGCCCCACGCCGCGCGCAGCCACATTGATGCGACCTAGCTCAAGACCACCCAAAATCATCTGCAGACCCCGGCCTTCGGCGCCGCCAATCAGATGATCGGCACTGACTCGGTAGTCCTGAAACACCAGTTCAGCTGAATCGATTCCTTTGTAGCCGAGCTTTTCCAGTTTGCGACTGACCTCAAACCCTGGCCCCTTTTGTGCAAGAAACAAGCTCATGCCCCGATGTCTCGGCTCGGCTTTGGGATCGGTTTTCACCAGTAAAGCAAAGCAGTTGCCTTCAATGCCGTTACTAACCCACATCTTGTTGCCGTTAATGATGTAGTGGTCATCGACTTTCTTGGCCAGGGTTCGAACGGCTTGCAAATCAGTACCGCAATCGGGTTCGGTCAGCGCAATACCTCCGCGCAATTCACCTGTGGCAAAGCGCGGCAAAAACTCGTCCTTCTGCGCTTGCGTGCCAAACTTCTGAACGCAGACGGCCATGATCAAGTGTGAATTGATGATGCCCGAAATCGACATCCAGACCCGCGACATGTGTTCAATGATCTTGACGTATGTCGATGTTGACAAGCCCAAGCCACCATACTGTGGGTCGATCAAACAACCGAAGAGCCCCATCTCTTTCATGCGCTCGACGATCTCGATCGGATAGGTATCATCGTGTTCAAGTTGCCAGGCCACAGGCGCGACCTCTTGCGCGAGGAACTTGTCAACGCTGTCTAAAATCAAGCGCTCATCTGTACTGTCGTGATGGTTCTGCATTTTTCTCCTAACCCCGTTCTAGTGGTTCAAGTCACTTCAATTATTTCTTTGCTGCGCGCCCAAGCGCATGCGCCAAGGCTTGCGCATCGTGCTCATCAAGCCCCAATACTGCTTGCTCGATTTGTTCGGCTTGTGCCGGGCAGGCCACAGTGGCGACGTTTTCGTGAAATTTGTGCAAGATGTCGCTCGAGCTCAGTGGTCGATCAAATGCACCGCGGTTAACCGCCTCGCGTTCACGCAAGATCACCCCATTTTTTAGCGTCACGACCACTTCGCCGTCGAAATATTTCGGAAACGCCGTATCGGGATCAGCCGTGTAGGTTGTGCGATCACATAGCGCGAGCACCGCTGGATCGACAAGCGCTTGATCCTCGATTTCAGCCAAGGTCAGCCGACCTTTGATCAAACCCGTGGCAACCAGATACGGAATGCTGAACTGTGCCTCATAAGAATTGGCAGGTCGACGTTTAGCCGCAAGGGGTTCACAAACGGTTTTGACCACTTCTTGCGGCACCAGCACTTCAATAGACTCAATATCTTCGTGCCTGACACCCTGTTCATAGAGGCGTACCGCTGCATCGACGGCCGCATGGGTAAAGTGACATGCCGGAATTGGCTTGACTGACACTGCCATGACTTCCCAGACTTCACCCAACCCTTGCACGGCCAAATCGATATCGAAATTCCAGCGATCACCCAGATAGCTGTTGAACAGACCAAACCGCCCTTCAATTGGGCGCTGCGTGCCGCGGTAGCCATGCAAGGCCAGCGTTGCGCTCGTGACCGCGGCAACGCCGGCCCAACCCGGGTGCATGCGCTTGTTCCAGGCGCCATCTTCCAAAAACTCAAGCGAGCCCGATGCGCTAGATAAAGCCAGTCCCAACGCATCACGGTAGTGCTCGGGCTTGGCGTTCATCAATGCCGCAGCTGCCATGGTGCAACCGAACGTCCCGACCAGACCGGTTGGGTGAAAGCCCAGCTGATGAAATCCGCCTTTGGCTACCACACCGAGTCGACATGCAACCTCAAGGCCGAGCACATAGGCAGCCAGCATCTGCTTGCCCGACTTGCCTTGTGCACAGGCAACGCCAAGCACCGTTGGCAGCACCGAAGCGGTTGCGTGGATGACGCCTTTGGCATGCGTGTCATCAAAATCCAGACCATGCACCAAAATACCGTTGAGCAAGATCGCATTGCGCAAGTCAAGCCGATCGTCGTGGCCAATCACGACGCTCTGACCCGCCCCGCTGTCAAGCGCGCGCACGCCTTGGCGCGCACGCGCTGCAAACTCATAAGCACCCGATGCATATGCAATGCCAATGGCATCTAGGATCAGGTACTTGGCGCGTTGCAGCACCTCTTGGGGAACCACCAAATCGTCAAAGCTCGCCGCGAACTGCGCGATCTGACGGGAAATGTCCTTGTGCTGTGCGGCAATTGTCTCAAATTGGGCTGCCATAAAGCGCTCCTTTTTTAGATCGGCCTAGCGCCCCAACTCAGGCACGTGGTGCGTTGGGCCGCTTGGGGATTAAAGCCGAACGAATGAAATGAAGAACTTCGATGCCATCCTGATTAAACCCCCTAGTCTTTACGGTGACAATACCCCGGGTGGGGTCACTTTTTGATTCGCGAATCTCGAGCACTTCAGACTCCGCATAAAGGGTGTCACCGGCAAAAACCGGGGCGACCAATTGAATTTCCTTCCACCCCAAGTTGGCGATAGCCTTGGCACTGACGTCATTGACCGACAGCCCGACCACGATAGCCAACGTCAAAGGACTGCACACCAGGGGCTTACCAAACTGACTGCGTGCGGCAAAGGGCCCATCGCAATGCATCGGATGCTGGTTCATCGTCAGTAACGAAAACTGGATGTTGTCTGCCTCAGTAATTGTTCGACCCGGCGCGTGCTCGTATACGGCACCAAGCTCAAAGTCCTCGAGATAACGGCCATATTCAGCCCGATATCGTTTTTCCCCCACCAAAACGGCCTGCATGTATTCACCCTTTTGTTTGTGCTGATCAGAAACGACCCCCGCGCTCAAAAGCCGGCCCCAATCAACTGCGATGTTTTATTATGATCTATTTATCACTTTGTCCGGACAAATATGCCATAGAAAACAAGACTCGTCAAACACTAGCGTCTCCAAGCATACCAATGACTTTAGTTGGCATTTTGTTGCAAAGCACCATTTTTTATGAGGTTTTGGCTCGTGCCTTGGTCAAACCAATCAGGCCAGAAGCCTTTGGCCGATCGCTTGCCGAATCGCAACTATCGCTGATACACTGATTTGGCTGATTGTCCGGACAAATATGATAAAGGAGACATTGATGAATCAGTACATTCAAACCAGCGGGACTTGCACGCCTGCGTCCATGCCTGCCGATGGTGGCACGCACACGCGTAGTTGGAGAAAGTTTTTCATACGCTTGGCAAGCGTGTTGGTGGTGCCGCTTTTCGCGATGCCGATCGCGCAAGCGCAGGCCAACTACCCTAGCCAACCCATTCGCCTGATCGTGCCATTTGGCGCCGGTGGCTCGGCCGACATGCTCGGACGGTTACTGGCCGAGCGCTTAAGTTCAACCTTTGACAATCCGGTTGTGGTGGACAACCGACCCGGTGCCACTGGCGTGGTTGGCGCCTCGAGCGTCGCACGCGCGACACCAAACGGCTACACCCTGCTGCTCGTCTTTGACGGCACCGTTGGGATTGCGCCGGTGTTGCGCGAGGATTTTCCGTTTGATCCCTTAAAGGATTTGACGCCGGTGGCCAAGCTAGCCGATGTGAACCTGGTGATCGCAGCCAACCCTTCGGTGCCCGCCAGAAATATCGTTGAATTGCGCGAATATTCTGTGCAAAATCCGGACAAACTGTCCTATGCCTCTCCAGGTGTTGGCAGCACCGCGCAAATGGCTGGCGAACTGCTGCGGCTTGAAGCCGGTATCGACTGGGTGCACATTCCGTACGACGCTTCAGGCAGCGGAACATTCGTTGTAGATGTGATCAGCGGACATGTCCCTGTGGCCATTATTTCGGTTGCCGTGGCTGCGCCGTTTATCAAGGACAACAAACTCGTTGGGGTTGGCGTGCCGTCTGCCGAGCGCAACGCCGCAATACCTGATGTGCCCACCTTTCGCGAAGCGGGCCTGACTGGCTATGATGTGGCTTCCTGGTTTGGTTTAGCTGCCCCAGGTGGTACGCCCAAGGCAATCGTTGATCAATTGAATCTGGCCTTAAAGGAGATTCTTGCCGAACCAGCGGTCATCGAGCGACTCGAAGGCGCGGGCATGACGCCAGCTTGGTCCACGCCCCAAGCACTGGGTCAATTGATTCAGAGTGACTTGACGCGATGGGGTGAAGTCGCAAAGAAGACCGAAGGTCGTAACTAACCGAAAGTCTCTGT
>SKIZ01000184.1 GCA_007116135.1 Burkholderiaceae bacterium | reverse complement strand
TACACCTCAGGCTCAACCGGCAAGCCCAAGGGCGTGCAGCACAGCTCAGCCGGTTATCTGTTGTGGGCCAAGCTCACCATGCAGTGGACTTTTGATGCCAAGCCTGACGATGTCTTCTGGTGCACCGCTGATGTTGGCTGGGTCACCGGTCACACCTACATCACCTATGGTCCATTGGCCAATGGCATGACCCAGGTGGTGTTTGAGGGCGTGCCGACCTATCCACATGCGGGTCGCTTTTGGGAGATGATCGAGCGCCACGGGGTGACGATTTTTTACACCGCACCGACGGCGATCCGGTCTTTGATCAAGGCCGCTCAGACCAGCGAACAATCCCATCCGAAGACCTACAACCTTTCAAGTTTGCGGCTGCTTGGCTCGGTGGGCGAACCGATTAATCCCGAGGCGTGGATGTGGTACTACGAGAACGTCGGCCAGCAGCGCTGCCCCATCGTTGATACCTGGTGGCAGACCGAGACGGGCGGGCACATGATTACCCCGCTGCCTGGGGTCACACCACTTAAACCGGGCTCATGCACTACTCGCTTGCCAGGCATTGCAGCGGCGATCGTCGATGAGACGGGCGGTGATGTCGATCCTGGCCACGGTGGGTTTTTGGTGATCAAGCGACCCTGGCCCTCGATGATCCGAACCATCTGGGGTGACCCCGAGCGGTTCAAGAAAAGCTATTTTCCCGAGGAGCTGCGCGGCTACTACTTGGCAGGCGATGGTGCCCAGTGCGACAGCGACGGCTGCTTCTGGATTATGGGACGAATCGATGATGTCTTAAATGTCTCTGGTCACCGCCTAGGCACCATGGAAGTCGAGTCAGCGCTGGTGGCGCACCAGTTGGTCGCTGAGGCCGCTGTCGTGGGGCGTCCAGATGCGACAACCGGTGAGGCCGTGGTGGCCTTTGTGGTGCTAAAGCAGGCCACACCGAGCGGTGATGAGGCGGTCGCGATTGCCAAACAATTGCGTGACTGGGTTGCCAAGGAAATCGGGCCGATTGCCAAGCCTAAGGAAATTCGTTTTGGGGACAATTTGCCCAAGACGCGTTCGGGCAAGATCATGCGCAGGCTTTTGCGCGTGGTTGCCAAAGGTGAGGAAGTCACGCAAGATGTCTCAACACTGGAGAACCCAGCTATTTTGGCGCAATTAAACAACCCGGTTTGAGCGATATCCGGTTTTGTGTGCGCTAGCGCCTGCGTTGGTGCACTCAGACATGGATTTGGAGCGGTTGTTGTTGTGATTGAATTTGATGGGCAATACCCGCGATGACGGCCGATTGGTCTTGGCTTCGGGATAATCAGGCTGCCATTGCCGCGGGCGGGCTGGCGATGCTCGTGGGCATTGGTTTGTCGCGCTTTGCTTATGCCCCGCTGATTCCCGCGTTGATTGATGCGCAATGGTTTAGCCCCGTTCAGGCAGCTTACCTAGGGGCGGCCAACCTACTCGGTTATCTCTTTGGTGCCTTGTCGGCAGCGCGCCTGACCGAGCGCTTTGGGGTGCGGGCGGTGGTCGGCGCAAGCCTAGCGACCATCACCTTGAGCTTCTTGTTTTGCGCGTGGAACCTGGGTTTTTACTGGTTCTTTAGTTGGCGGCTGTTGGCAGGAACCTGTGGCGCCATCCTGATGGTCGTGGCGCCCTCGGTGGCCTTATCGGCAACCGTGCCACAACAACGCGCCATGGTGGGCCCCATTGTCTTTGGTGGCGTGGGCATTGGTGCCATGCTCTCGGCCTTGGTGATTCCTTTGCTCATCGAGTTCGATCTCAGGGTGACGTGGCTGCTTTTAGGACTCTTGGCGCTGTTGGTCTCATTGCTTTGTGATCGAGCGATGCGGCGCTTGCCGCTGCCGTCGCAAGCCCCAGGTGTGGCACCGAGCGGGCAGTGGTTTAATCCGGCTGGGCTGAGCATCGTGGTTGTGATCTTGATGGTCGCTTATGCGCTTGATGCCATCGGGTTTTTGCCGCACACCGTGTTCTGGGTTGATTTTCTGGCGCGTGAAGCCGACTTTGGTCAATTGGCAGCGTCCAAACAATGGGCGCTATTTGGCTTGGGCGCGCTTGTGGGCCCGCTGTTGACGGGGCTGTTGGTGCGATCTCTCGGGTGGCAGCGCAGCCTCTGTTTGGCGTTTGTTGTCAAAGGGTTGGCGGTCTTTTTGCCATTGCTGTCGCTTGCGCTTTGGAGCCAGAGCGTGTCGTCGTTTTTAGTCGGCGCGTTAAGTCCAGGATTGTCTGCCTTGATGGCGGGCCGACTAATGGAGTTAGTTGGTGTGTCGGCGCACCGGCGTGTCTGGGGGTTGGCCACGGCCGTGTTTGCCACCATTCAAGCAATCGCCGCCTACGGCATGTCGGCGTTTTATGCCAGCAGCCTAACCTATAGCCCCTTGTTTGTCGTCGGCGGGCTCGCACTATCGATGGGGGCGGCGCTCGTGTGGACTAGCGCACGCGTGGGGCGCTAAACACACGCCGCCACGCCGCCTGTTACATGCCTGTGTAGACCGGGCCCTCGCCACCTTGAGGGGCAACCCAGACGATGTTTTGTTTGGGGTCTTTGATGTCACAGGTTTTACAGTGCACGCAATTTTGCGCATTAATTTGCAGCCGGTCAGCGCCTGTGTCGTCCTTGACATACTCATAAACACCAGCCGGGCAATAGCGTGCTTCTGGCCCAGCATAGGTTGCCAGGTTGACTTGGACTGGCACGCTGTCATCTTTGAGTGTCAGGTGAATGGGCTGATTCTCTTCGTGGTTGGTGTTGGAGATGAACACCGAGCTCAAGCGATCAAAGGTCAGTTTGCCATCTGGCTTGGGATACTCGATGCGCACACACTCGGCAGCTGGCTTGAGGTTCTCGTGATCAGCCTTATCGCGATGAATCGTCCAAGGGATATTGCCGCGCAATAGCCACTGCTCAATGCCGGTCATGACGGTGCCGACCGTGCGGCCTTTTTTGAACCATTGCTTAAAGTTGCGCGCCTTGTTCAATTCCGTGTGCAGCCAGGACTGCTCAAAGGCTGCCGGGTAGGCGGTTAACTCATCGTGCGTGCGCGACTGCACGATGGCGTCAAATGCTGCCTGAGCGGCCATCATGCCTGATTTGATAGCGGCATGGCTGCCTTTGATGCGCGAGGCGTTCAGAAAGCCGGCATTGCAGCCAACCAGTGCGCCGCCCGGGAAAACGAGTTTGGGCAAGGACAGCAAGCCCCCGGCCGTAATGGCGCGCGCGCCGTAGGCGATGCGCTTGCCGCCTTCAAAGGTCGGGGCAATGGCGCCGTGGGTTTTGTATCGCTGAAATTCCTCAAACGGTGATAGCCACGGATTAGCGTAGTCCAAGCCGACCACCATGCCCACGGCGACTTGGTTGTTGTTCATGTGGTAGAGAAATGAACCCCCGTAAGTATCGGCATCTAGCGGCCAGCCCGCGGTGTGAACCACAAGCCCCGGTTGGGATTTGGCTGGATCGACTTCCCAGAGCTCTTTGATACCGATGGCATAACTTTGTGGGTCGCGGCCTTGGTCAAGCTTAAAGCGCGCAATCAGTTCGCGACCGAGCTGACCGCGAGCGCCCTCGGCGAAGACCGTGTATTTGGCCAGCAACGCCATGCCGGGCTGAAACTGATCGGTTCGCTGGCCATCGCGACCGACGCCCATATCGCCTGTAGCCACACCGATGACTGCGCCAGCTTCGTCATAAAGCACTTCGGATGCGGCAAAGCCGGGGAAAATTTCGACTTCGAGTGCTTCGGCTTGCTCACCGAGCCAACGCGTGAGCTGTCCAAGACTGATGATGTAGTTGCCATGGTTTTTAAAGCAATCAGGCAGCAACCAGTTAGGGGTTTGCTTGGCTGAGCTTGGTGAGAGAAACAGAAACTTGTCCTCGGTCACGGGCGTGTCTAGCGGCGCGCCGCGCTCGCGCCAGTCACCGATGAGCTCTGTGAGCGCTTGCGGATCCATGACCGCGCCCGAGAGGATATGGGCACCAACCTCGCTGCCTTTTTCCAGGACACAGACCGATAGCTCCTGATTGTTCTCTTTGGCGAGCTGCTTGAGTCGAATCGCTGTGGCCAGGCCAGCAGGCCCCGCGCCCACGACCACGACGTCGTATTCCATCGATTCTCTTTCAGACATGACTTTCATCCTCGTGATTGCCCCTACAATCTAGTGATTGTATTTCAAGGGCTGTGCCAATGAGCTTTTGCGGCCTTGCGATCTTCTGAACCAGGACTTTGGGGCAAGCACCCCCGGGTGGGCGAGGGTAAAACCATGACTATAGAGAGGTCTTTGACCGTTGGTGACGTCTTTGAGACGGATATTGCCATGCGGTGGGCGGATTCGGACATGTTGCGTCACCTGAACAACACCGGTTATTTCCGTTTTATGGAAGAGGCCCGTATTCAGTTTTTGGCCGCAGCGGGCTTGAGCGCCACCGATGCCGATGGCAATGTGGTGGCGCACTGCTCTTGTGATTTTGTGCACCCGATTACTTACCCAGCAACCATCCGAGTGCGACTGACGGCACAAAAGATTGGTCGCACCAGCCTGACGCAGTACAACGAACTCTTTGTGGTGCATGACTTAGCGCGCGGCCCATACGCGCGCGGCACCACCGTCTTGGTCAACATGGATGCCGCGCTTAACCGACCCACGCCGTGGAGCGCACCGCTACTAAAAGCGCTTGGGCAGGTGTGTCGGCCGGCAGCCGATTTTGGCACTCGGGCCGATGGCACGGCAAGTTAAACTGAGCGCGTGTCATGGCCAATTAAATAACAGTAGGTTTGTACCAACCGCCTGGCCGCAGGCAAAACGGAGGGATTCGAATGGACAAGGTATACGCCAGCGCGCAGCAAGCCCTTGATGGGGTGGTTCGCGATGGGCAAATGATTGCTGTTGGTGGATTCGGGTTGTGCGGGATTCCGGAGGCGTTAATTGCCGCGCTGCGTGACAGCGGTGTCGGGCAGTTGACTTGCGTCAGTAATAACGCCGGTGTCGATAGCTTTGGCCTTGGCATCCTCTTGCAAAGCCGGCAGGTCAAAAAGATGATTGCCTCCTATGTCGGTGAGAACAAGGAGTTTGAGCGCCAGTATCTTGCCGGGGAGTTGGAGCTTGAGTTCACACCGCAAGGCACTTTGGCAGAGAGGCTGCGAGCCGGCGGTGCCGGTATCGCAGCCTTCTACACCAAAACAGGCGTGGGCACGATGGTTGCCGAAGGTAAACCCACACAAGAGTTCGACGGGCAAACGTATGTCATGGAGCGCTCGATTGTGCCTGACGTGTCTTTGGCCAAGGCCTTTGTGGCCGATCGCAGTGGCAATCTTGTGTTTCGTAAAACCGCGCGCAACTTCAACCCGAATGTGGCCATGGCGGGCAAGCTGAGCATTGTTGAAGTTGAGCAGATTGTTGAAAATGGCGAGCTCGATCCCGATCAAATCCATTTGCCCGGCATTTATGTGCACCGGATTGTTTTAAATCCAAATCCGGAAAAACGCATCGAACAGCGCACCGTGCGCTCGAGCCAATAAGGAGATTCGCATCATGGCATGGACCAGAGATGAAATGGCCGCGCGTGCCGCGCGTGAACTGCAAGACGGCTTTTACGTCAACTTGGGAATCGGGTTGCCAACGCTCGTGGCCAATCACGTGCCCCAGGGCATTGAAGTTTGGCTGCAATCAGAAAACGGCCTGCTAGGTATTGGTCCGTATCCAACCGAACAAGAAGTCGATGCCGACATGATTAATGCCGGCAAGCAGACTGTGACGACCTTACCTGGGTCATCGATTTTTGCATCGGCCGACTCGTTTGCGATGATCCGCGGCGGCAAAATCAATCTGGCGATTTTGGGAGCCATGCAGGTCTCGCAAAAGGGCGATCTGGCCAATTGGATGATTCCTGGCAAGATGGTCAAAGGCATGGGCGGGGCGATGGACTTGGTGGCCGGTGTCAGCCGCGTGGTGGTGCTCATGGAGCACGTCGCCAAAAAGAAAGATGGCACTGAGGATCTCAAGTTGCTGCCTGAGTGCACCTTGCCGTTAACGGGCGTGGGCGTGGTTGATTTGATCATCACTGACCTTGGCGTGCTGGAGGTCGGCGAAAATGGACTAAGGCTCATTGAGCTCGCGCCCGGGGTGAGTGTGCAGGAAATACAGGAAAAAACCGCCGCGAAGCTCGATGTGTCGATGGTGAGCGCCTAAGTCTCGGTTCGGTGCGGCGCGCGCGTGGTCAATCGACGACAGCAGACCGGGCGCAAGCCGCTATAATCCAAATTTCCTGCACGCGTGTCTTAGCCGACACGTCTATTTATGACCAAGTATGTATTTGTCACCGGCGGCGTCGTTTCATCCCTAGGCAAGGGGATCGCGGCCGCGTCTTTGGCCGCCATCTTGGAGTCGCGCGGCCTGCAAGTTACTTTGCTCAAGCTCGATCCGTACATCAACGTTGATCCGGGCACCATGAGTCCGTTTCAGCACGGTGAGGTCTTTGTGACCGAAGACGGCGCGGAAACCGACCTCGATCTAGGTCACTACGAGCGTTTTATCTCGGCCAAGATGCGCAAGGCCAATAACTTCACCACGGGCCAGATTTACGAATCGGTGCTGCGCAAGGAGCGACGGGGGGATTATTTGGGCAAGACCGTGCAGGTCATTCCCCACATCACCAACGAGATTCAGGAATTTATTGCCCGCGGCGCAAGCCAAGCCTGGGATGGTGCCACTGATGTGGCCATCGTGGAAATTGGTGGCACGGTCGGTGACATCGAGTCGTTGCCGTTTCTCGAAGCCGCCCGGCAGATGAGTCTGCGCCTTGGGCGCCAGCAAGCCGCTTTCGTTCACTTGACGCTTGTGCCCTACATTCATACGGCCGGTGAGCTCAAGACCAAACCCACGCAGCACTCGGTACAAAAGTTGCGTGAAATTGGCATCATTCCTCATGCCTTGTTGTGTCGGGCCGATCGCCCGATACCGGATGAGGAGCGCGCCAAGATCTCGATGTTCTCCAACGTCCCGCTCGATGCGGTGATTTCAGTGTGGGATGCGGGGTCGATCTATGAGATTCCTGCGATGTTGCACCGCCAGGGATTGGATAACCTGATTTGCGAGGCGCTGGCCATCAGTGCGCCGGCAGCTGATTTGTCGATCTGGGAG
>SKIZ01000134.1 GCA_007116135.1 Burkholderiaceae bacterium | reverse complement strand
TTGCTCGCTGAAATTCGGCTCGATGTGATTGAAGAGGCCATTTCGCGCAAACCCGCACCGGCGGTGGCGGTGATTGACTCGATTCAAACGATTTACGCAAGCGATTTGTCCTCAGCCCCAGGCTCGGTCTCGCAAGTGCGCGAGTGCGCCGCGCAATTGACGCGCTTGGCCAAGCAATCGGGCGTGCCGATTGTCATGATTGGGCACGTGACCAAAGATGGGGCCCTGGCCGGGCCTCGGGTGCTTGAGCACATTGTCGACACGGTGCTCTACTTTGAAGGCGACACCCACTCGTCGTTTCGCTTGGTGCGCGCGTTTAAAAACCGCTTCGGTGCGGTCAATGAGCTTGGTGTCTTTGCCATGACTGACCGGGGTTTAAAGGGCGTGGCCAACCCGTCAGCGCTGTTTTTGTCGCGCCACGCCGATCAGGTCGCAGGCGCATGCGTCATGGCCACGCAAGAGGGCACGCGCCCGCTGTTAGTCGAAGTACAGGCTTTGGTCGATCACGCCAACCTGCCTAATCCGCGGCGCTTGGCCTTGGGCCTTGAGGGGCATCGGTTGGCCATGTTGCTTGCCGTGTTACACCGTCATGCGGGCGTGGCCACGGGCGACCAGGATGTTTTTGTTAATGCCGTGGGTGGGGTCAAGATCACTGAACCGGCGGCCGATTTGCCGGTCTTACTGGCGATTCTGTCGTCTTTGCGAGATAAGGCACTGCCCGTGGGGTTGGTGTCGTTTGGCGAAGTCGGCTTGGCGGGCGAAGTCCGTCCGGCCCCGCGTGGCCAGGAGCGCTTAAAGGAAGCGGCCAAGCTGGGGTTTTCTGTGGCGATCATTCCGGCGGCCAATCAACCCAAGCAAGCCATCGAGGGCTTAAAGGTCATTGGCGTTAACCGCTTGTCTGAGGCCATCGATGCGCTCAGGCAACTCTGATACGAAGGGATAGATGCATGTGGCGATTCGCACTGAACCAAACCTGGCGTGATTTTCGGGCCGGTGATCTGCGGTTACTCGCCCTGGCCGTGGTGGTGGCGGTGGCCGCCATCAGCAGCGTTGGGTTTCTATCAGACCGGGTCTCGCGTGCACTGGAGCGCGATGCCGGGCGCATGTTAGGCGCCGATCTGGTGGTTCAGATGCCGCAAGAGGCGAACCAAGCCTGGCTTGATCGTGCCCATGCGGACGGCTTAAACGCCATCCGGGTCTGGCGTTTCCCGTCCATGGTGGGTAGCACCGAGGGCGAGTTACAACTGGCATCGGTCAAAGCCGTTGAAGATGGCTATCCACTGCGCGGTGAGCTGCGAACGAGCCTTGGCATCGTTGAACCGGATGCGCCCACCACCGATACACCGGCCGTGGGCACGACCTGGGTTGATGGCCAGTTACTGGCCCTTTTAGGGCTATCGGTTGGCGACGCTTTGTCGGTCGGTCAAAAGTCGTTGACCATTGAACGCATCATTACCTACGAGCCCGATCGTGGCGTGCAGTTTGTCAACGTCGCACCGCGAGTGTTGATCAGGGCAGAGGACTTGCGCGATGCTGGGCTTTTGGGGCCTGGCAGCCGGGTGTCGCATTCGATGTTGGTCGCCGGTGACACGCCGCAAGTCAACAGTTATCGGCAGTGGCTCGCACCCCAATTGACCGAAGCGCAAGAGCTCATGACCATTGAAAGCGGGCGCCCGGAGATCACCCGCACGCTTGATCGCGCCAATGAGTTTTTAACGCTCGTGGTGATGATTGCGGTGTTGATTGCCGCAGTCGCCGTGGCCCTTGGTGCGCGCCAGTTCAGCCAGCGCCAGCAACCTTCGATTGCCGTGATGCGCTGCTGTGGCGCAACCCAGTCGGCAGTCACACGGCTTTTGATGGTGGAGTTCACGATTGTGGCGCTCTTAGGTTCGGCTGTGGGCTTGGCGATTGGTTTTGCCGCCCAACAAGTGCTTGTCAGTGTGATGCAGGGCTTAATTAGCGAATCTTTGCCTGGCGTAGGGCTCATGCCGGCGTTACAAGGCATCTATGCCGGCTTCTGGTTGTTGTTTGCGTTTTCCTTGCCGCCTTTGCAGGCACTGCGTCAGGTCTCGGCCTCGCAAATCTTGCGTCGCGATGTGCCGATGTTTCCGCTGCAAAGCCTCGCAGGCTACGTGTTGGCGTTTGCCGGCTTTGCGCTTTTGATGTGGTGGATTGCCGGCAACCTGCGCTATGGCTTTGGTTTGGCCGCGGGCTTTGTACTGGCTGCCGTCGTGTTTGGTCTGATGGCCTTTGGTGCGCTCAAGTTGGTCAATGTGATTCGGCCGTTACTGAGTCATCAGCCGACTTGGCGCTTTGCGCTTGCCGGCATGGTGCGCCGGCGCGGTGCCTCGGTGGCGCAAATCAGTGCGCTGGCCGTGGGCATGATGGCGATCTTGTTGCTGACCATCGTGCGCACCGATTTGCTGCAAGGCTGGCAGCAGACCTTGCCACCAGATGCCCCGAACCGGTTTCTGATTAACATTCAGCCAGACCAAGTGCCGCCGGTCGGTCAAGCGCTTGCAGCCGCTGGCATGAATGATGTGGTGTTTTATCCGATGGTGCGCGGTCGGGTGATTGAACACAATGGCCAAGCCATCAGCGCCGAGGACTTTAGCTCACCGCGCGCGCAGCGCTTGTTGCAGCGTGACTTCAATTTGACTTATGCCAGCGCGCTGCCAGACAGCAGCACGATTGTCACGGGCGCGCCCTTGAACCCGGATGCCGTTGAAGTCTCTATGGAGCGCGAAGTCGCCAATTTGCTAGGCGTTGTGGTCGGCGATGAGATCGTCTTTGAGATCGCAGGCCAGCCGTTGGCAGCGTCTATTACGAGCACCCGCCAGGTCGACTGGGATTCGATGCAGCCTAACTTCTTTGCGATTCTGACCCCCGCGGCCTTAGCCGATCAGCCGCAAACTTTCATCACCTCGTTTCACCTGCCACGCGAACAGGCGGCGGTGACTCAGTCACTGGTGCGCGAGTTTCCAAACCTGACCGTGTTTGATGTGGGTGCGATCCTCGCGCAACTGCAATCGGTGCTTGATCGGGTGTCAGTGGCGATTCAAGGCCTCTTTATCTTTGCGATTTTTGCTGGTGCCATTGTGCTGGCAGCCGCTTTGAGTTCAAGTCGCCAAGAGCGCGTGCGCGAGGCCGCGCTGTTGCGCGCCCTCGGTGCAACCAACGCCCAGTTGGCGCGAGCCCAGCGCATTGAACTGTTGACCATTGGTGCCTTGGCCGGTCTCATGGCTGCCGCCGGCGCCACGCTTGCGGCCTGGGCGCTTGCGGTCTGGGTGTTTGAATTTGCCATGCAGTTCTCGTGGCTGCCTTGGGTGCTGGGCTTAGCTGTCTGCATGCCAGGGGCTTGGCTGGCGGGTTCGCTGGTTTTGCGCGGGGTCTTAAAGAGCCCGCCGTTGCTGGTGTTACGCAATGAGACAGGAACCTGAAGTGCAGCGAACAAAAGACAAGACCCTCGTTGAAGAAAAAATCGACGGTGCCTGGATCTGGACCGATGGATCGGTCAAGCCCGCAGTCGCGGCCCAGTATTTTTTGCAGCCGCCTGAGCGCTTGCGCGGTGAGCGCATTGGCCAAGGCGGGCGAGGCCAGGCCTTTAAGATTGACTTGCATGGCCAGCCTGTGGTGTTGCGCTTTTATCAGCGCGGCGGGGCGATGGCCTGGCTGAACCGTGATCGCTACTTTTCTTTGACCGCACGCACCTCGCGCGCGCGCGATGAGTTTGACATCATGACGACCCTGGCTGACCGAGGCTTGCCGGTGCCTAGACCCGTGGCCGCGATGGCCAACCGCGTCATCGGCTTTGCCTTTCGGCTCGCGATCATGACCCCCTTTATTGAGAATCAGGGCACGCTGGCAGACTGTGACTCACACGACGCCTGGTATAACGCGGGTTTTGCGATTGGCCAATTGCACCGCATGGGCGTCTGGCATGCCGATTTGAATGTCTATAACGTCTTGATTGATAAAGAGTCCAAGGCTTGGTTGCTGGACTTTGACCGAGCCCGCCAAGGCGTGCAGTTGCATTACCGCTTGCTTGCCAATTTGGTGCGTCTGCGCCGCTCGGTGGTCAAGGTATGCCCGCAACGCATCGAACACCATTGGCCGATCTTGCTCAAGGGCTATGACGCGGCCTAAAAGGTTCAGGGCCTTTGCGATGATTTTTTGCATCAAAGTCAGCCCAAGGCGTGCGCGCAACCAGAAAATGGCTTTAGAATCGGGGGTCGTCGGCACCCGTTTTGTGATTCATGAAACGGGATTTTTTATGTCAGGGTCCAAGCAGGGGCAGGCGACTTGATCGATAAGGCTGCCTCGCGGGCCACGGAACTAGGGAGGTTCTCATGGTTGCACGACTTCTCACGGGCTTGGTGGCAAGCGCCATGGTTGCAATTGCCGCAGGCTTTGGCAGCGCAGCAAACGCCCAAGGCCAGCTCAACATCTTTAACTGGGCTGAGTACACCGCTGAAGACACGATTCCGGGCTTTGAACGGCAAACCGGTATTCGGGTGCGGTATGACACCTATGACAGCAACGACACCTTGCAAGCCCGGCTTTTAACGGGCAATTCGGGTTATGACATCGTGGTGCCATCGACCCACTATGCCGCGCGCCAGTTGCAAGCCGGTATGTTTCAAAAACTCGACAAGTCGATGATTCCAAACTGGAAGAACCTGGACCCTGAGATCATGGCGCTGTTGACCTCGGTGGACCCCAACAACGAGTACCTCGTGCCCTGGGGCTATGGCACCAATGCGCTGGGCTTTAATGTCACGCGTGCCAAAGAGATTCTGGGCGCAGACGCCAAGCTAAACGATTGGTCAATCCTCTTTGACCCTGAAAAAGCCAAGCTGTTTCAGTCGTGCGGCATCTCGGTGCTCGATGAGGCCGCCCAAGTGTTTCCAGCCGTCTTGCACTATATGGGCAAAGACCCCAACAGCAGCGACCCGGCAGACTATCGCGCGGCCTTGGAGGTATTGAAGCAAATTCGCCCCTACATCCGTCAGTTCAGCTCCTCGGGCTACATCGATGAGTTGGCCTCAGGCGACTTGTGCCTGGTGTATGCCTTCTCGGGCGATGTGCTGATTGCCGCTGACCGTGCCGCGCAAGCCAATCGTTCGTATGAGATCGATTTTTTCTTGCCTGACGATGGCGCACCAGCGTGGTTTGACACCATGGCGGTGCCTGCCGATGCGCCCAACCCGCAAGCAGCCTTTGAGTTCATTAACTACTTCAGTGAACCCGAAGTCTCAGCGGCCATCACCAATGAGATGTTCTACCCCAACGCCAACAAGGCTGCTCGCGAATTCGTGATCCCTGCCGTTGCCAACAACGAAGCGATCTATCCACCGCCAGAGGTGGCAAGCAAGTTGTTTGTGATCGAGGCCCAGCCTTTGGACATCCAGCGCTTGCAAACCCGCCTGTGGGCTGAGTTGAAGTCGGGTCGATAGCTCATCATGACGCAAGCTGCCAGCGCACCGTTTGTCAGGGTGCAGGGACTGACCAAGGTCTTTGGTGAGACGACAGCGGTGCGCTCGGTCAATCTGTCGATCGAGCGCAACGAGATCTTTGCGCTCTTAGGCAGCTCTGGCTGTGGCAAGTCGACGCTGTTGCGTATGCTCGCAGGCTTTGAGACGGCCACCTCGGGCCAGATCTTTCTCGATGGCCAGGACATCACGATGCTTGCCCCTTACGAGCGGCCGGTGAACATGATGTTTCAGTCTTATGCCTTGTTTCCGCACATGACGGTGGCAGGCAATGTCAGCTATGGGTTAAAGCAAGAGGGGGTGGCGCGCGCCGAAATTAACGATCGCGTGCATGAGGCCTTGCGGCTGGTGCAAATGGATAGTTACGCCCAACGCAAGCCGCATCAACTATCGGGTGGTCAGCAACAGCGCGTGGCCTTGGCACGCAGTTTGGTCAAGCGCCCCAAGCTGTTGCTGCTCGATGAGCCGATGTCCGCGCTCGATAAGCAAATTCGTCACAACACCCAAATCGAGTTGGTGCGTATTCTTGAGCAACTCGGCATGACCTGTTTTATGGTTACGCACGATCAGCAAGAGGCCATGACCATGGCCAGTCGCTTGGCGGTCATGACCGAAGGTGAAATCCGTCAAGTGGGCAGCCCCCAAGAGGTCTACGCGTTTCCCAATTCGCGCTTTGTGGCGGGCTTTATTGGCAGCACCAACCTCTTTGAGGGGGTGATCACGGTCGATGAGTCAGACCACATCATGATTGAATGTGGCGATTTGCCGCGCCCCTTCTATATCGATCATGGGGTCAGCGAGCCGCAGGGCATGGCGGTGGCGGTGTCTTTGCGCCCGGAACGCATTCGGGTGGCACGCCAAGCTCCGGACCAAGCCCACAATTGGGCCCAAGGGGTGGTCAGCCACATGGCCTGGATGGGCAGTTACGCGCTCTATCAAATCCGGCTCGATTCAGGCAAGGTCATTGAGGCCACCATGACGAGCCTCTTGCTTGCCGACCAAGACCCGCCGGGTGTCGATGATGAGGTGTTTGTCAGCTGGGGGCATGACAGCGTCACGGTGCTCTCATCATGAAACCGGCGCGGGCAAGTCAAGAGCGCACGAGCCTGTGGTCGGTGCTGCCGCCATACGCTTGGCTGCTGCTTTTTTTATTGGTGCCGTTTTTTTTGGTGTTCAAGATCAGTCTGGCTGACTTGCGCTTTGGGATTCCGCCCTATACCCCGCTATTTGAAGTCCGTGACGAGGCGCTGCAGTTCACCTTGCATGTGCGCGGCTACGCGCTTTTACTGACCGACAGCCTTTACGTCAAAACCTATCTGAGCTCGCTGAAGATGGCGGCTGTGACCACATTCTGGTGTGCGCTGATTGGTTACCCGATGGCTTATTACATTGCGCGCTCACCGGACTCGGTGCGCAATGTGTTGCTCTTGGCGGTGATTTTGCCGTTTTGGACGTCGTTGCTCTTGCGGGTCTATGCCTGGGTGGGTATTTTGCGCGCCGATGGCATCCTCAACAGCACGCTGCTGTGGCTCGGCCTCATTGATGTGCCACTTGAGATCTACCGCACCGATTGGGCGGTCTACATTGGGCTGGTCTATGCCTACCTGCCGTTTTTTATCCTGCCAGCCTACGCCAACCTGGTTAAGCTTGATGCCAGGCTGCTTGACGCCG
>SKIZ01000173.1 GCA_007116135.1 Burkholderiaceae bacterium | reverse complement strand
GAAGTTTTGCCAGGCACACGGCATCACTGAGGTCCATTGCAACCGTGAGCAAGGCTTGTATGAGCGCCAACGTGACCGACAAAGCTACCAGTTGCTCGCGGGCCATGGCATTGAACTCATCGGCCATGACGGACAGACCTTATTGGCCCCTGGTAGCGTTAAAACGGGTAGCGATGCCACCTACAGGGTCTTTTCGCCTTTTGCGCGAGCCTGTCGCGCGCGCATCGCCAAAGACCCGTTGGTGCTGGCACCCGATCTGGACAAAGCCCGCCTGCCCGCGTCTATGGTGCCAGATGAGATTGATCGGGTTTGGCCAGAGGCGTTGCCGGTTTTGCCGCAGCAATGGCCGAGCACTTACGAGGCGATTGCCCAGCGCTTGAACGACTTCTTGGACAATCGCGTTGAACAATATGACCACGCGCGCAACTTCCCAGCCGAGCCAGGCACGAGCCAACTCTCGCCCTACTTGGCTGCCGGTGCCGTGTCCGTCAAGCAGTGTCTGAATTTGGCGCTACAGGCCAATCATGGCGAACTCGAGTCTGGCAGTGTTGGCTTGCGCAGTTGGATCAATGAGCTGATTTGGCGAGAGTTTTATTGGCACTTGCTGCATGGCTATCCCCAGCTGTCCATGCACCGGCCGCTGCGAGTCGAAACCGAGCGTGTACGCTGGCGTGAGGCGCCAGCTGATTTTGAGGCTTGGTGCCAGGCGCGCACCGGTGTGCCGATTGTTGATGCGGCGATGCGCGAGCTTTTGTCCACCGGTTGGATGCATAACCGGCTGCGAATGATTGTGGCGATGTTTTTAACCAAAAACTTGCTCATTGATTGGCGTGAAGGCGAACGGTTTTTTATGCAACACCTCATTGACGGTGAGCTTGCCGCTAATAACGGCGGTTGGCAATGGAGCGCCTCCACGGGTGCCGATGCAGCGCCCTACTTTCGGGTTTTTAACCCCATTAGCCAGTCAGAGAAGTTCGATGCACAAGGCCGCTTTATCAGCCACTGGTTGCCCGAGTTGGCGGGCCTGTCTGCCAAACAAATACACAATCCCGATCCTGTTGAACGTCAGGCGCGGGGCTACCCGCAGATGATTGTCGATCTCAAGCAAAGTCGCTTGCGCGCAATCGAGGCCTTCAAACAACTTGCATAAGGAGCTGTCATGCCAGCCTTAAGTGATTTCACCGTAACTGACATTGATGGACAGCCACAGTCGATGGGGCAGTATCTCGGGCGCGTGCTATTGGTGGTTAATGTGGCCTCACGCTGCGGCTTTACGGGGCAGTATGCGGGCTTACAGCGCCTGCAGGAGGACTTTGCTGATCGTGGCTTTAGTGTGCTGGGTTTTCCCTGCAACCAGTTTGGCGCGCAAGAACCTAGCGATGAGGCGACAATTCAGTCGTTTTGCCAAACGACCTATGGGGTGACGTTTCCGATGTTTGCCAAGCTTGAGGTCAATGGGGCTCACGCGCACGATTTCTACGTTTGGTTAAAGGCCAGTAAACCCGGCCTATTGGGCACTGAGGTCATCAAATGGAACTTCACCAAGTTCCTCATTGACCAACAAGGCCAGGTGGTCAAGCGCTATGGGCCAAACGACACGCCCGAGTCGATTCGCAAAGACATCGAAGCGCTACTATAAGAGAACACGAAGCCACGACAGCGGATGACAAATACCATGATTGATCTTTATTACTGGACGACCCCCAACGGGCACAAAATCACCCTCTTTCTTGAAGAGGTCGGCCTGCCCTACGCGATTAAGCCGATCGATATCAGCAAGGACGAGCAGTTCGAGCCGGCTTTTCTGAAAATCGCACCCAATAATCGCATCCCGGCCATTGTGGACCACGAACCAGCTGATGCTGCCGGGCCCTTGAGCGTTTTTGAGTCTGGCGCGATCCTGTTGTATTTGGCCGAGAAGACAGGCAAGTTCCTGTCGCGCGATGTGCGCTTGCGCCAGCAAACACTGGAGTGGTTGTTTTGGCAGATGGGGGGTCTGGGGCCCATGGCGGGTCAAAATCATCACTTTGGCACCTTTGCCCCAGAAAAGATTCCCTACGCCATCGAGCGCTACGTCAAGGAGACGGCGCGTCTGTATGGTGTGCTTGATCGGCAGTTGCAGACACGGCCATTTATCGCTGTGGACTATTCGATTGCCGATATGGCCTGCTTTCCCTGGGTTGCCTCGCATGAGCGCCAGCAGATGAATCTGGATGACTTCCCGAACCTTAAACGTTGGTACATGACCATCGCAGAGCGCGAGGCCACGCAAAAGGCTTATCAGCTGGCCTTTAAGTACAACGAGAAGGCAACGGCCTTGCCGATCGTCGTCTAGGTGACCTAACGCTGTTGGGCGCGTCGCTGCGCGATGACCTCGTCAAGCGCATCAGCTAAGCGGTTGTGGCCACGGGCTCGGGCTGCGCGCACGGCATTTAAGCCATTGGTGTTGACCGCCTCTGGGTCTGCGCCTGCGGCGAGCAGCACTTGTACGGTGTCATTGGCGCCGGCTTGTGCGGCCATCATGATTGGGCTTGAGCCGTCGGGCGCTGGCGCATTGGGCATCGCGCCTTGGGCCAGCAGATATTGCACGAGCTCAATCTTGCCAGTCGATGCCGCGTAATGCAGCGGCGTCCAGCCCAAGTGGTTGACCAACGCCCCCATCTGTACGAGACGTCTTGCCCGCTCCAAGTCGCCCACTAGGCTGACATACATCAGTGGCGTTTCCTGGTAGCCATTGATGATTTTGATGTCGGTGTCTGGATGCACCAAGACCACGTCAAACACAGACCAGGCGTTATCGCGCACCGCTTGCATGAGTATCGGATTGCCGCGACCGTCGCGCGTGTTTGGGTCTAAACCCCGATCAAGCAATTGTTGCACTTGTGCAGCGCGATCGTTGCGCACGTGAATCCACAGATCATCGACCGATTGCGCCAAGCTTGGGCTGATGACGATGACAGTCAGTAGAAATAAAAATAAGAACTTTAACTTCAATAAGTTATTTGCTTTATTTAATCTATTTTCTATTTTGATCATTTTTATAATTGACTTAAGAATTGATCTTTATCTTTTTGAAAAGATTGAAGAAATTTTCTGTTGATTGCTCGGCCACTTGCTCAACTGAGATACCCTTGAGCTCGGCGATTTTTTGAGCCACATGCACCACCAGCGATGGGTCATTGCGCTTGCCGCGATGAGGCACCGGTGCCAAATATGGCGAGTCGGTCTCAATGAGCAGTCGATCCATTGGCACTTTAGTGGCCGTTTCTTGCAGTTCCTTTGCGTTTTTGAAGGTCACAATCCCGGAAAATGAGATGTAGAACCCCATTTCCATACATTCTTGTGCCATCTCCCAACTTTCGGTAAAGCAGTGCATGACCCCGCCGACCGCTTGGGCACCCTCCTGGCGCAGGATTTCGACGGTGTCTTGGCGCGCTTCGCGGGTGTGGATAATCAGAGGCAGCTCAGTTGCTTTGGCTGCCCGAATATGGGTGCGAAACCGATCGCGTTGCCACTGTAAATCGCCCTCTAGCCGAAAATAGTCCAAACCGGTCTCGCCAATGGCCACAACCTTGGGGTGTTCGCTGCGTCTAATCAGGTCTTCGATGGTGGGCTCGACCTCATCTTCGTAGTCGGGGTGTACCCCCACTGAGCCCCATAGGCTGCTCTCACGGGCAACCATGTCCATCATGCCATCCCAGTGCGGCAGGTTTACGCTCACGCATAGGGCCATTTGCACCTGGTTTTGTGCCATGCGGCTGGCAATCTCGGGGTAATCCGGTGCCAGTTCAGGAAAGTTCACGTGGCAGTGCGAGTCGATAAATACAGTCATACCAAAGCATCATAAAAACGTTGTAGACAAACCTGCGCAAACAGTTTCGCACTTAGCGGGTGATGCGCAAGTCGAGCTTGCTGATTGACCCATTGTGCCATCTCCTCGATTTCAGGCAACTGCTGTGCCCGAACGATTTGGGGCCATTGGGCATTTAACCCGGGAAAGTAGCGCACCGATAGGCCAAGCGAGGCCAAGGTCGCATCAAAACTTAGCCTTTGCAGTGTCGCGAGCCACTCAGAGGCCGCGCCTTTGGCCAATTCGTCTGCCAGTTGCGCGATATCCACGGGCTTGCGATGTGCCAGCGCGCCCACGAGTGCCGTGGCCCAGGCCGGGCACGGTTGGTCTTGCGCTTGCGCTAACTCGAGCGCGGCAAGCGGTGCACCGGCTGCGGCGGCTAGCCACGCTTGGGGCTGTGCGACTTGTTGTTCGGCCAACCATTGGCAGCAAACCGCTGGATCAGGCTGTTGTAGGGCTAGCTTTTGACAGCGCGACACAATGGTGGGCAGCAAGCGGTCTGGCGCATCGCTGGCTAACAAAAATATCGTCTGGCTTGGCGGCTCCTCTAACGCTTTGAGCAAGGCATTGGCGCTGACCACTGACAGGGCATCAGCTGGATAGAGCACCACAACACGCCAGGCAGCTCGATGTGTGGCACGGTGATACCAGCTCTCAAGGGCTCGGATTTGATCGATCTTGATCTCTTCAGAGGGCTTTTTGGTCGCGCTCGTGGGCTCTTCATCGGTTGCGATGGCAGCGCCTTCGCGCAGCGCCACTGCTTCGGGGCACACCCGTCGCAAATCCGGGTGGTTGCCAGCGGCAAGCCATTGGCAAGACTGGCACTGACCACAAGCGAAGCCGTCGCTAGGTGTGTCGCAAAGCAAACTGGCCGCCAGCGCCAACACAAACTCGCGTTGGCCAATGCCGCGCAAACCATAAACCAGCAAGGCGTGTGGAAGCAGCTCGGGCTGGCTTAAGCACTGCTTGGCTTGCCCCAATTGCCATGGAAGAAATTGCATGCCGAAATCCTAGCCTAGACGCCAGTTATCGATCAAGACGTCCAAGTCGGTCTGCAAGACCGCTCGAATCTCCTGAATGCTTTGGGTGGCGTCGATCACTTTGAATCGTGCCGCATCCTTGGCGCTGCGTTCAAGGTACACCTCACGGGTGCGCTCAAAAAAGGCCCCTTGCTCTTGCTCAAAGCGATCTGGCGTGCGGCTGCTTTGTAAGCGTGCACGCGCGACCTCCAGTGGCACGTCAAATAGCCAGGTGCGATCGGGGCTGCGCTTGGGGTGTACCCATTGCGCGAGCGTTTCAATTCGATGAGCACCGAGCATGCGCCCGCCACCTTGATAGGCGAAGGTGGCATCAGTAAAGCGGTCGCACACCACCCACTGTCCACAGGCAAGCGCTGGCTCGATGACCGTGTGCAAGTGCTCACAGCGCGCAGCAAACATCAAAAGCGTCTCGGTCTCTAAGTGCATCGTCTCATGCAACAACATCTCACGCAGCCGCTCACCAAGGGCCGTGCCACCGGGCTCACGCGTTTGGCACACGGCAATACCGGCGCTTTCAAGCCGTTGACAAAGCCAGTCCAGATGGGTGCTCTTGCCTGCACCATCAACACCTTCTAGCGATACGAACAGGCCTTTGCGTTGGCTCATTGACTACCTTTTCAAAATGTACTTGGCCACGTTGCGGTTGTGTTCGCGCAAAGTCTTGGCAAAGGCACTGGTGCCATCGCCACGCGCCACAAAATAATACAGGTCATGCTCTTCTGGGTTGAGCGCGGCTTCGAGCGATGCGCGGCTGACCGTTGAGATCGGTGTCGGTGGCAAGCCCGCGCGCGTGTAGGTATTCCATGGGGTGTCGCGTTGCAGATCAGCGCGCCTGATTCGACCTTGGTACAGATCACCCATGCCATAAATGACTGTCGGATCGGTTTGCAGGCGCATGCCTTTGCGCAATCGGTTGATAAAGACGCCAGCGACACGCGCGCGCTCATCGGCGCGACCGGTCTCTTTCTCGACGATGGATGCCAGAATCAAAGCTTCATACGGGGTTTTTAACGGCAGCCCTGGTGCTCGGCGCTGCCAGGCCTCATTTAGGATGCGCTCTTTGGCGCTTAGTGCTTGGCGCAGAATTTCCTCATCGGTCGTGCCAACCGGAAAAACGTAAGTGTCGGGAAAGATCAAGCCCTCTAGCCGTTCTTTGTCCAACCCAAAACGCCTCGCTAGTGCCTGTTGATCATCGAGTACTGCTGGGTCAATGGTGTTTTCCACATAGGGGTGGGCTGCGAGTGCGCGCAACACTTGTGCCGTTGTCCAGCCTTCGATGAAGGCGATCTGTCGGTGACTGACTTCGCCTGCGCCAATGCGTCTGACCAGATCGAGCAAATTATCGCCCTGCGTGATGCGGTAGCCACCAGCTTGCAAGTGACGGTCTTGGTCGGTCAGGCGCGCCACCCAGCCAAAGGCGCGCTCGGGCATCGACACGCCGGCGTTGACTAAAATCCGGCCGATCTGGTTGGAGCCGGCGCCTGGGGGGATACGGACATCGATCACGGGTTCAGCCAGGGTCAAAGGCTTATTGACCCAGTGATACGCGTAGCCCACAGCCGCACCCACCGCTAGGGCACCAAGAGCCATTAACCAGAGAAGCGACCGAAATAACCAACGCATGGCCTTGGAGTTTAATGGAATTCAGTTGCTCGCGAGCAGATTGTCCAGGCCGCAGATCTGTCATGCCCTTGTGGGCGTGTCAAACATCGTTTAAGCGAGTTTGTCGAGTTGCTATTATCGACTTATCAAAGGACTCGTGCTTCTCCTGAAGGATTACCATGCCCATTTATCCAGATGCGATTGAACTAACCGCGTGTGACCACCTTGCCGTTTGTCGGGTCAGCGGCGCAGACGCGCGCGCATTTTTACAATCCCAGTTAACCCAGGATGTCGAGCGCGTAACCGCCAGCGCCGCGGCGCTGGCGGGGTTTTGTACGGCGCAAGGGCGACTTTGGGCCTCGATGGTGCTCTTGCAAGGCCAACAAGAGCAGGAAGTTTTGGCGCTCATGCGAGCCGATCTGCTCGAGAGCTTCTTAAAGCGCATCCGGATGTTTGTTCTGCGCAGCAAAGTCAGCTTTGAGGTGCTTGATCAATGGCACGTGTGCGGGGTGCATGTGCACCGAGCAGGCGGTGAGTTGGCCTTAGCTGGGCAACCGGTTCACGAGACTTGGGCTGCAGTCAATGATCAGGCAAAGCACTGGATTCGATTGCCATCGGCTAAGCCTGATCTGGTGCGCCTCTTGGTGCTGGGCCCGGACGATCCCAAACCGGCCATCGAGTCGACATTGGGCGCACCAACGAGCTTGGTCGCCGACACGGTTGCCTGGCAAGCTGCAGATATGGCCGCCGGCCTAGGTTGGATACAGGCGAAAACCCAAGATCTTTTTATTGCGCAAACACTCAATCTAGATTTGGTGGGCGGGGT
>SKIZ01000036.1 GCA_007116135.1 Burkholderiaceae bacterium | reverse complement strand
GTGCGCAAAGCGCCTGACAGATGAACCAGTGCGTCGTGCGCGCCTTGGACGGTGAATTTGTTTGGTGCCGTGATAAAGGGCAGGCCGGTGAGCTTGGCGATTTCGCCAGCGACATCGACATCAAAGCCCGGTGCCGCGTTAATACCGGTGCCCACCGCCGTGCCACCGAGGGCCAAGTGATAAACCCCGCCCAAAGCATCTTCAATGCGACCGATTCCATCATCAAGCATCCCCACGTAGCCTGACCACTCCTGCCCCAAGGTCAATGGCGTGGCGTCTTGCATATGGGTGCGACCAATCTTGACCAAGTCCTTCCACTCGTGGGCTTTTGCTGCCATGGCCTGGCTGAGCGCTTTGAGCGCAGGGATCAGTCGTTCGGTGGTATTGACCGCCGCACAGATATACATGGCCGATGGGAATGAGTCGTTAGAAGACTGCGACATGTTGACGTGGTCATTCGGATGCACCGGCGTTTTGCTGCCCAGTGCGGTGCCGGCCAACTGGCAGCAGCGATTGGCGATGACTTCGTTGACGTTCATGTTGAACTGCGTGCCACTGCCCGTCATCCAGACGTGCAGGGGGAACATGTCATGGTGTTGGCCGGCCAGGATTTCGTCGCAGACTTTAACAATCAGATCGTGTTGCGCAGCCGGCAGGCGATCACTGGCGTGATTGACATTGGCCGCGGCTTTTTTCAGGGTGGCGTAGGCGGTAATCATCTCGCGCGGCATTAAATCCTTGCCGATACTGAAGTGCTCAAGCGAGCGCTGGGTTTGAGCGCCCCACAGTTTGTCTGCCGGCACGTCGACTGTGCCCATGCTGTCGGTTTCCTGGCGAAAATCAGTCATGTCCATTCCTGAAAAAAGGGGGCTATTGAGGGGAGAGCAGATAGGCAAGGCAGCTTGGGCTGACGGCTTGACTTTTGGGCTTGCCGCAGCTTGTCGATCTTAGTGGATTGGCATTCATTTTGAAACCGAAACTTAGCGCTGACGCACCATTTGATCGGGCGCACCAAAGCGGTGCGCCCGAAGGTCATAGCCGCACGTTCTCTTTGGCCAGATCAATGACCTCGCTGGCACGACCATCCAAAACCGCTTTAATCAAAAACAAGCCGAAATGGCTCGCTTGTTGCACGGTCGTCGTCGGTGGCATGGCAAGTTCTTGGCGTGCGCTGACGACGTCCAACAGGGCTGGGCCTGGATGAGCGAGCACTTCTTTGATCGCGCGCTCAAGCTCGCTGGGGTGCTCAACGCGCACGCCATGGATGCCGATGGCGCGCGCCATGGCCCCGAAGTCTGGGTTTTGCAGATCCACGCCTGTATCGACAAAGCCGTTGGCTTTCATCTCCATTTCCACAAACCCCAGGGTGCCGTTATTGAGCACCACGATTTTGATCGGTAGGTTCAGTTGTTTCAGGCTCAGGCAGTCACCCATCATCATGGCAAAGCCACCATCGCCGGACATGGAGATGACCTGACGCGCTGGGTGACTGACTTGTGCACCAATGGCCTGGAGCATCGCATTGGCCATGGAGCCGTGATTAAACGAGCCGATCAAGCGGCGTTGACCATTCATCTTCAGGTAACGCGCAGCCCAAACCGTCTGGGTGCCAACATCGCAGGTAAAGACCGCGTCTTGGGCTGCGTGTTCGCTCAATAGCGCGGCCACGGCTTGCGGGTGGATGACCGAGTCGGTGGGTTTGATCTGTGCCAGTGCATCGAGCTTGGCGCGCGCTTGGCGGTAGTGGGCCTGCGCGCCAGCCAGGAACCGGTCATCGGTTTTTTGTTGCAGTTTGGGCAGCAGCGTCGTCAACGTTGTCTTGACATCACCGAGCACGCCCAAGTTCAGGCGACAGCGGTTGCCCAGACTTTCAGCGCGGCAATCGATTTGCGCGACTTTGGCGTGCGTCGGATAAAACTGCCGATAAGGAAAGTCAGTGCCCACCAAGAGCAAGGTGTCACATTCGCGCATGGCGTGATAGCCCGAAGAAAACCCAATTAGGCCAGTCATGCCGACGTCAAAGGGGTTGTCATACTCCACGTGCTCTTTGCCACGCAAAGAGTGGATGATGGGGGCCTTGAGTCGATCGGCCAAGGCAATGATTTGGTCGTGCGCACCGGCGCTGCCCGCGCCACACATCAGTGCGATTCGCTGGCCTTGGTTCAAGAGCGCCGCGAGCGCCTCGATGTCGCGTGCATCAGGCGCAAGCACGGCCGGGCGCGGCAAGCTCCAGGCTGGTGCGCTGACATCGGTACTCGATAGAGCCACATCGCCTGGAATCACCACCACCGCTACCCCGCGCTTGGCCACAGCTGTGCGCATGGCACGCTCGAGAACGTGCGGCAGCATGGCCGCATTGGAGACGAGCTCGACGTAGTGACTGCACTCTTGAAATAGGATTTCCGGGTGCGTCGCCTGAAAATAGTCACTACCGATTTCCGTGCTCGGGATATGCGCGGCGATGGCTAACACGGGTACGCGGCTGCGGTGACAGTCAAACAGTCCATTGATTAGATGCAAGTTGCCTGGCCCGCAGCTGCCGGCACACACAGTTAACTCGCCAGTTAAATGCGCGTGTGCGCCAGCGGCAAAGGCGGCCGCTTCTTCGTGACGCATGTGAAGCCATTGCATGTCGGCTCGCGCACGCAATGCGTCGGTAAAGCCGTTTAGCGAATCGCCGACCACACCGTAGATGTGCCGCACGCCAGCGCCGTGCAAGGTGTCGACCATGAGTCTGGCAACGGTATGCGCCATGAGATAGCTCCACAAAAAAGGTGTATGGGAAATCGCTCGCGCTCAGAGTACTCTAGCTTTGGCGTTTTATAAATGACAATTAACGTGCCAACGCTAGATGGTCAGGGCGGTCCTTGGATTTGATTTGTCAGTCAATCCAACGGTCTTGGCGTCAATGGCCTTGCGCTCTTTACTGCCTGCGCGGCCAAGTGCGTAAAATCCAATATCGCCACAGGAGTTTTGCATTGGCTTGGGTTCGGTTCTTCGCGGCAGGGGTCATTGGGCGTCGCCTTGGTCGTGTGGCGATCGGACTGCTCGTGCTTGCGGCTTGCACGCTGCGGGTTGATGCCCAGCCGGCGAGCACTTTGACGCCGGCTGCCGACGATTGGCTTGGCATGGAAAACGTCTCGAATCGATACACCGTCAAGCCCATTGTTCAGCTCTGGTACTACCATCAGAAGCTGTCTTCTGGCGCCTACAGCAACATGGCGACCTTGCGCTATTTCCAGCCCATCCACAACCCGTATGGTCAGTGGCGTGGCGTGTTTCGTTTCGATCAGAGCTACTTCAACAGTTTTGGTCCGGGCATCGACAGCCCGGATAAAACCCGCTATCAGCGCGGCAACACCATGATCACAGTCTGGGGTAACCATCCGGGGTTTTTGCGCAATTGGCATGCGGATTTGGGGTTTCGAGTCATTTTTCCAGTGGGCAACCAAGGCCAGTGGGCGCTCGGCCCCCAGGCTGGCATGTCCTACCAAACGCGCAAGCCAGCAGGCCAAGCCGGCTTGTCAGACTTTTCACCGCTGGCGCGCTTTATGTTCGGCTTTAATGTCAAGAACCAAAAGTTTCTCAATATCGACGAACCCACCCCAGAACGGTCCTTGCATCTGTTTCCTGCCCTCGGGTTTGATTTAACCCCAAAAACCCAGTTGCGCCTTTGGGACGAAAATGGCATGGTCTATAGCGTGAACAACAGACAGTGGTTTGTGCCGTTCGATGCGATGCTCACGCACCGCGTCACGGACAATTTTGTGGTGTCACTTGGCGTTAGTCGCGCCATCATCGATCAATACAAACAATACAAGTTGAATATCTATGGCAAGGTTTCCTGGTACTTCTAGCGTTGTGGCGAGCATTGCGCGCGGCGCACTCATGGTCATGCTTGGGGTCGCTGTCGTCGGTTGCGCAGCCATCTCATCGCCGAATGATCAGGCCCAGCGTCAGGCGGTGGCGCAATTCTATGACGCCGCGCTGGCCATGGATGTGCAGGGTTTGCCTGATGATGCACAAATGGCACGATTGGCCAGGCTGATTTCGCCTGCGCTGCTCGATCAACTGAACCAAGCGCGTGCGCAGCAAGCCCTTGATTTTTCTCGTCACCAAGGCAGTGAACCACCGCTTGTGCAAGGTGCGTTGTTTTTCTCGCTATTTGAAGGTGCCCAAGAGCTCATTGCCATCGAGCCCGATGACCAGCCGTTGATGTGGGTGGTGACCTTGGGTTATGGCCATGGCGCCGATGCCTTTGAGTGGACCGACATCGCGCGGGTGGTCCAACTCAACGGCCGCTGGGTGGTCCAAGATATTGAATTCATGGGTCAATGGGACTTCGCACGATCTGGTTGGTTAAGCAACGCCTTGCTGTCAGTCCAGGCGCAAACAACCCCTTAAATACCATTTTCATAGTAGGGCTATGGCCCCTATGTGACTTCAGGTTTCTCTAGCATTGCCCCATCGCACAGGCGTGCATTTGGCGCGAGGTCACGATGAAGACAGATGTGGTGGTGGTCGGTGGCGGCCCCTGTGGTCTCTTGAGCGCATTGCTTTTGGGTCGGTTGGGCATCAGTACGGTCCTACTGGAAAAGCATCAAGAGATACTCGAGCACCCCAAGGCGATGGGCATCACTCGGCGCACGGCTGAGATTTTTCTGCAGACCGGACTGCTTGAGCAGATGTTGCAAGGACGGCCCGCCAAAGACCCGGATGCCACCTCGCAGTGGCTAAAAGACGGCCTAAATGGAACCATCCTTGGGCAAGTGCGCTACGAGGATGCGCCGTGCCCCTACAGCAGCTGCCAGCCGTTTCGCTGCCCACAGCCGCACGTCGAACGTGTCTTGCGCGCTGGCTTAGCGCAACAACCATCGGTGCGTGCCCTATACGGCACTAGCGCACAGAGCGTGCGTGAGCAATCAGATTCGGTGGCCATAGCGATCAGTGCGGCGGGGTCGCACGAGGAAATCGAGGCGAAGTTTGTGGTGGCAGCTGATGGCGATCGCAGCCCAATTCGGCAGCAGCTTGGCATCGAGCGCGCCGGTCCCGGCGAGAAAGGCCGGTTTCTAAGCGTGTACTTTCGGGCTGACTACGCTCGAGAGCTGGCCGGGCGAGTGGGCTTGATCTCCAATGTGCTGGGGGCGGATTTTTTTGAGGTCTTTGTGGCGGTTAACGGGACCGACTTATGGCTCATGCACCACTACTTGCAAGATGGCGAATCGGCACAGGACTACTCGCCCCAATCGTTTGTGCCGATCATCCAGTACACCAGCGGCATGCCACAGGTGCCTGTAGAAGTCCTCAGTGTGAACCCCTGGGTGATGGCACCAGCCATAGCCAAACGCTGGCGCCAAGGGCGCGTCTTTTTAGTCGGTGATGCCGCTGCACGTGTATCGCCCTCGGGCGGGCTGGGCATGAACAATGGCTTGCAAAGTGCGCATAACCTGGCCTGGAAGCTCGCGCAGGTGGTCCAAGGCAGGCAGCCGCTTGACTGGCTAGATACGTACGCCGCTGAGCGTCTGCCGGCAGCACGTTTTACCTTTGCCAATAGCGAGGGCAACGCCGATGAGATCACCGAGATCATCGAGCGTGCCTTCGGTGGGGACTGGGACGGGGCACGTCAAGCGATTGCGCATTCGCGGCGTGCCGGCCATGGCTATGGGCAGGACTTTGGGATTGTGTATGAAAGTGCTGCTGTACATCCCGATGCAAGTGATGCGGCTTTGCCGATTGATCCAGTCAATGACTATGTCCCTCAAGGCCGCCCGGGCCATCGGGCACCGGACTTTCTGATTCAAGACGACAAAGGCCAGAGCATGTCAGTGCTCAAGCGCTTTGGCTATCAGTTCACGGCCCTGTTGGCCGCACAGGCGCCCGATGGTTTGCTTTCTTCGTTTTGCCCTGATGCGGTGTTGCTGCGCGAAGGGGTAGATTTTCAGGTGCAATCAACGCAGTGGCGCGAAATCTATGGTGTGAGCGACAAGGGCGGGGTGTTGATCCGCCCTGACGGCTACATCGCGGCTCGAGTAGCCTGAGCAGGCAATCCCAGACGGCGCGCCAAGCGCGTTGGTGTTTTCAATAGACCGCCGCACATGCGGCAGATTTTTTTAAGGATAGATCAATGCTTTATCCCGCGCTTGGCTTTATCTTGGGGCTGATCCAGTCTTATTACTGGTTAACCGTACCAGATACGCCGCCGGGCTGGATTCGTTGGTTCCTGATTTTGTCTGGCCCCTTGATTTACGGTTTATTGGCTTATGAACTGCGCCGGCGTTGGGTCAGCCGCAGCCGTGAGCGGCAGCGCTAAAGGCAGCAAGCAGGGCATGGGTGGTGAGATTGCGGGTGCGGTTCGCGATGAGATCGCGGGTTGACCCGAGCTTGCCCATTCAATACCCTAGAACAAAATTTTTCATGCCGCGCGCCTGACGTCTGACGAGATCTGGGCGAATTGGCGCGCGATTTCGCGAAAGGACCGATACATGCCCAACTGGTTGATTTACACGATTCTTATTGTTCTGGTGATTTACTTCATCAGTATCTACAACCGGCTGGTCACCCTTAGGCACAATATCGATGAGGCATGGTCAAACATCGACGTGTTGCTCAAGCAACGCTACGAGGAATTGCCCAAGCTCGTTGAGGCTTGCAAGCAGTACATGTCGCATGAGCGAGGCACCTTGACTGAGGTGACCGAGTTGCGCAATCAAGCTGAGACCGCCCGGCGCGAAGGCGATGCCACGGCGATTGGCTCGTGCGAGGGGGCGCTGGGCATTGCGGTTTCGGGCTTATTGGCACGCGCTGAAGCCTATCCGGACTTAAAGGCCTCTGAGACGTTTCAGACCTTGATGCAACGCATTGCATCGATTGCTGACACCATCGCCGATCGCCGCGAGTACTTTAACGAGGCGGTTAATTTGAACAACATCCGTCGCGAACAGTTTCCCGACATGATGGTGGCGAGACTTTTTAACTTCGGGCCTCGCAAGCTATTTGAAGTGCCTGAGCAAAAGCGGGCCAATGTGGACATGCGCAAGCTTTTTGAGCAGTGATTGCCGGGCCAGTGCTTCAAGGGCAGGTTGATTCATGAGTGATTCGGACAAGGCGTTGTTTGCGCGCTTGGCGCAAGCGGGTCTAAAGCAACCCGGTGGCTGGTCGAGCAACGTTGTCAATCACACCGCGATCGTGGCGCTCATTGCCGCCATTGCCTTTGGCTTATACGGCCTGACCCTTTGGTACGCCTGGCTTTACTGGCCTGTGGCGGTGGTTTTGTCGCTCATGCTCTTGGCGATTTTGGTGCTAGTGCGGTTTACGCGTGCTGAGAACATCAACCGCCAAGATACCGCTCAGACCACCATTCGCGGTGCGAGTCAGGGCTCCGTAGAACTGGTTGGGCG